>VXWX01000124.1 GCA_009835735.1 Acidimicrobiaceae bacterium | reverse complement strand
TGCCGAGAACGGCCACCTCGATCTCGCGGGCCCTGGCCTCCTCCTCCACGATGATTGACCGGTCATAGCGGGAC
The DNA here is from genome assembly GCA_009835735.1 of Acidimicrobiaceae bacterium. Taxonomy (GTDB): domain Bacteria; phylum Actinomycetota; class Acidimicrobiia; order Acidimicrobiales; family Aldehydirespiratoraceae; genus Aldehydirespirator. The sequence continues at coordinate 27,621 of VXWX01000124.1, read as the reverse complement.
GCCAGGCGCAGGCCGTCGGCCACCTGCCGGCGGGTGGCCGCCTTGGAGATGCCGACCGACGATCCCATGCTGGCCGGCTTCACGAAGACCGGCAGGCCGAGGTCTTCAACCAAGGCCTCGACCTGCGGAGCCAGCTCGGAGTCGCCTGCGGCGGGATCGTCGAGCGTGACGCTGCGCCAGCGGGTGTGGGCGATGCCGGCCGCAGCCAGCATCGTGTTGGCCGCGGTCTTGTCCATGCACAGCGCCGAGGCCAGAACCCCCGCGCCGGCGTAGGGGACCCGGGCCAGCTCCAGCAGTCCCTGCACCGTCCCGTCCTCGCCCATCGGTCCATGCAGGATCGGGAGCACGACAGTGGGTCCGGCCGGACCGGCTTCGTCGCCGGCGACCAGCGCCGGCAGTGGCTCGATCTCGGGACCGTCGGCGCTGAGCCGCTCGGGCAGAGCCTCGGGGCCGACCCCCAGGGCTTCATGGGCAGCCGCAGCCTGTACCCAGCGCCCCCCTCGGGTGATGCCGACCGGTTCGACGACGTACTTCTCGGGATCGGCTGCGGCCACCACGTGGCGGGCCGACACGCAAGACACGTCGTGTTCGGCCGAGCGTCCCCCGAACAGCACGACCAGCCTCACCCTGCGGCCCTCCACGCAGGCGACGCTAGCGCCCGACACCGAATTGGCAGCGGTGGGTGCCCTTTCGGGCGTCCTGTGCTGCCAGTTCGGCGGCCTGGTTGCCGACGAGGGGAATTGGCAGCGTCTTGCACGGTATGCGTGCGCTGTGCTGCCAGTTCGCGGCGCGACCGGTTATCGGGCGACGAATCGGCAGCGGTGGGTGCCGTTATGGGCGTTCTGTGCTGCCAGTTCGGTGGCTGGGTTGTGGGTGTGGGGGAATTGGCAGCGGTGGGTGCCGTTTCGGGCGTTCTGTGCTGCCAGTTCGGTGGCTGGGTTGTGGGTGTGGGGGAATTGGCAGCGGTGGGTGCCCATTCGGGCGTCCTGGGCTGCCAGTTCGCGTTTGTGGCGGAGGTAACGCGGTTGGGTGCCGGGCCGTGCCACACTCGCGCCGTGCGCTGGACGCTTGCCGAGATCGCTGCGGCCACTGGGGGCCGGCTGCACGGCGACGGAGCGGCCACGGTCGATGGCGTCACCCAGGACAGCCGCGATGTGCGGCCGGGGATGCTGTTCGTACCGCTGGTGGCCGAGCGAGACGGCCACGACTTCATCGCTGACGCGGTAGCACGCGGCGCGGCGGCTTACCTCACCGCCCGAGGCCCGTCCGGGGTCGAAGCCGCCGCGGTGGAGGTGACCGACACCCAGGCCGCGCTGACCGCCCTTGCGCGGGAGGCCCGCAGCCGGCTCGGGTCGGTGCCGGTGGTGGGCATAACGGGATCGGTGGGCAAGACCACCACCAAGGACCTGCTGGCGGCGGTGCTGGGACAGGACCGGCGGGTATGGGCCAGCACCCGGTCGTTCAACAACGAGATCGGGGTGCCGATCACCCTGCTGGCGACTCCCGACGACGCCGAGGCGCTGGTGGTCGAGATGGGTTCGAGAGGCCCGGGGCACATCGCCGAGCTCTGCCGCGCGGCCCGACCGACCATGGGTGTGATCACCACCGTCGGGCTGTCGCACACCAGCGAGCTGGGATCCCTGGCCGCCGTGGTCTCGGCCAAGCGTGAACTGGTCGAGTCGCTGCCGGCAGCCGCCGACGGGGGAGTGGCCTTCCTTAACGCGGGTGTGCCCGAGGTGGCGGCCATGGCCGCGGCCACCGATGCCCGGGTGGTCACCTTCGGCGACGGGGGAGAGGTGAGCGCCCGGGGCCTCAAGCTCGACGACGATCTGACGCCGCGCTTCGTGCTGCACAGTCGTCTCGGAGAGGTCGAGGTGAAGCTGGGCGCAAGGGGACTGCACTCAGTCGACAACGCCTTGGCCGCGGCCGCGGTGGGGATCGAACTCGGCGTCTCCCTCAAGGACGTCGCCGCGGGGCTGGCCGAGCCGACGCTGTCACCGCTGCGCATGGAGATCCTCCGGACTGCCGGTGGAGCCCGTCTGCTCAACGACTGCTACAACGCCAACCCGCTGTCGATGCGGGCCGCCCTGCACGCCCTGGCCGCGCTGCCGGCGCAGCGAAGGATCGCGGTGCTGGGCACGATGGCCGAACTGGGCGACTTCGAAGCCGCGGAGCACGCCGCCATCGGCTCCCTAGCCGGGCAGATGGGTATCGATGTCATTGCCGTGGACTCACCGGGCTACTCGTCTGGAGACGGCATCGTCATCGAGGCTGAGGGCATCGACGGGGCTCTCGCCGCCCTGGACGATCTCGGAATCCTGGACGCCGGCTACGCCGTGCTGGTCAAGGGATCGCGGGTCGCCGGCCTCGAGCGCCTGGTGGAGCGGCTCGTCGCGGGCGCCGATGCCTGATTGAATCGGCCGCGAACCCCGGCTGTCAGGCCGGATGCCTCCCCCCATGAAAGGCTTCGTGCAATGGATGTGCCCGACTTCAGGACCGTGACCGTGGAGGCCCTCGCGGCCATGGTGCGGGACCGCACTCTCACGGCTGCCGCCGTAACCGATCACGCCCTGGACCGCATCGACGCCCTGAATCCCGTGCTGAACGCCTTCGTCGCCCTCGACGCGGACGACGCCAGAGCCCAGGCCGCGGCCATCGACGAACGCCTCGACGCCGGCGATGAGGTCGGGCCGCTGGCGGGAATCCCCGCCGGCGTGAAGGACCTGGTGGACGCGACCGGGTTCCACACCTCCAAGGGCGCCATGTACACCCGCCACGACCCGCCGGCCGCTGCCGACTGCACCGAGGTCGCCCGTATGCGGGCCGCGGGCTGCGTGATCGTGGGCAAGACCAACACCCCCGAGCACGGCTGCATGGGCGACACCTACAACCCCCGATACGGGCCCACGCTCAATCCCTGGAACCCGGAGCGCTCACCAGGGGGATCATCGGGGGGCACGGGCGCGGCCATCGCGTCGGGGATGGTGCCGGTGGGCTCCGGCTCCGACGGGGGCGGCTCGATCCGCATCCCGTCGGCCATCTGCGGACTGTCGGGCATCAAGACCAGCCAGGGCCGGGTACCGAGCGGCCCGCCGCCTTCGGGCCTGATCGACCTGTCGTGCGTGGGTCCGATGGCCCGCCTCATCCGCGACGTGGCCCTTTGCCTCGACGCCATGGTCGGGCCCGATCCGGCCGATCTGCGCAGCCTGCCCAAACCGGAGGTGTCGTGGCGGGCCGCACTGGACAGCCCCCGCGTGCCGGCCCGCGTGCTTTGGGCGCCGTCGATCGACGGGGAGCCGGTCGACGCCGAGATCGCGGCGGCCTGCACCGCGGCGGTAGAGCGCCTGGCCGCCGAGGGCGTGGAGGTGGTCGAGGTCGGAGCGGCGATCACCGCGGTGCCCGGAGCGTTCCTCCAGCTGTTCCTGGGGGGTCTGATCGGGCCCGCGTTCCGTCCGCTGTACGGCACCGACGAGTGGGAGAACGTCACCGAGGTGCTGGCTGTGATGCTGGAGGACGTCTACCAGCGGGCCACGCCGGAGTCGATCTACTGGGCCCGCCAGCAGGCCGGCGAACTGTCCATCGCCCTGGCCGAGCTGATGGAGGGCTACGACGCTCTGCTGATGCCCACACTGGCGGGCCAGGCACCCCCGCCGGGCGGGCACGGCACCATCAACGGCGAGGAAACCCCCAACTGGTTCCGCTTCACGCCCCTGGCCAATCTCACCCGGCGCCCGGCCGGGACCGTGTGCTGCGGATTCAGCACCGAAGGCGTGCCCATCGGGTTTCAGGTCGTAGGCCACCAGCTCGACGATCTGGCCGTGCTTGAAGCTCTCGCGGTGCTTGAGGACCTGCTGGCCCTCGACCCCATCGCCCCCGATCTGGCCTGACCGTTGCCTGCTCCGTAGCCCGGCGGCGGACCCCGCTGGTAGCCTCGACCGTTCCCAGGGCGATTAGCTCAGATGGCTAGAGCGCTGCCTTCACACGGCAGAGGTCACTGGTTCGAGTCCAGTATCGCCCACCGCGACAGCGCCGCCCGTTTGATCCGGTACGGCAAGAGCGACCGAGTTAAGCCAAGGATCGCGCAACGGTACAGTTCCGCGGCAGTGACCCTGGACGGACCCCGAAGATGAGGCCGCGCCCGATCCTGTGTCGCACGGCGGCGGTAGGCGTGCTGGCTGCCGCCGCGCTCTGGGTTTCGGCGGACGTCGCAGCCGCGCACGGCGTGGGCGGCCGCCTGGATCTGCCCGTTCCCGCCTGGCAGCTGGCATGGGCCGCATCGTTCGCGGTGGCCGCCTCATTCGTGGCTCTGGGCATGTTCTGGGACAAGCCGCGATTTCGAGCAGCCGCGGCCGGCCTGACCCTCCCCGGGCCGTTCCAGACCGCCTGCCGGGTGCAGGCCACGGTGGTAAGGGCCGTCGGCCTGGTAGCTCTGGCCGTGCTGCTCTACGCCGGGCTGGCCGGCAACACCAACCCGTCGGTGAACATCACGCCGGTCGCGGTCTACATCATCTTCTGGGTGGGGCTCCAGGTGGTGTCGGTGCTGGTGGGCGACGTGTGGTTGCACCTAAGCCCGTTCACCACCATCGCCGACGGATCGGCCCGGCTGTGGGCCCGCCTCCGCGGCCGGCCCCCAGCCGACTACGACCGGGGCGCCGGTAACCATTGGTGGGCCACGGCCGCAGTATTCGGCTTCGTCTGGCTCGAGCTCGCCTTCCACGACAACACCGATATTCGCGTGCTCGGTGTGTACCTGGTCGCCTACACGGTCGCATTGCTGGCCGGCGCGGCGGCATTCGGCCGCGGCTGGCTGCATGACGCCGAGGGGTTCGGCGTGCTGTTCACCAAGCTGTCGGCCATGGCGCCACTCCACCGCGAGGGCGGCGCCCTGAAACTGAGAGCGCCGCTGGCCGGCCTGGCCACCCTGCCCATCAAGCGGGGCTCGGTTGCCTTCATTCTGGTGGTGCTCGGCTCCACGACCTTCGACGGCTTCACCCGCAGCTCGGTGTGGCTCGATGTGGCCGCCCAGCGCACCGGCTGGGAGCTGACCGCGGTCAACACCGTGGGGCTGGTGTTCGTGATCTTCGCCGTGTTCGTGCTCTACCGGGCTGCCATCGCGGGCATGGCGGCTCTCACCGGCGACAGCGAGCGGGAGTTGGCCGACGCCTTCGCACCGTCGCTGCTGCCGATCGCCGCGGCCTACACCGTCGCCCACTACTTCAGCTACCTGCTGCTGGAGGGCCAGCAGGTGATCGCTCACATCTCCGACCCCTTCGGCCGGGGATGGGACCTCTTCGGTACGGCCACCTATCTGGTGGACTTCACCGCCATCTCCACCGACACCATCGCCTGGACGCAGACCGCGGCCATCGCCGTGGGCCACGTCCTGGCCGTCGCGGTGGCCCACGACCGGGCGGTGGAGCGCTGGCCTCGCCGGCTTGCGATGCGCTCGCAGTACCCGATGCTGGCCGTGATGATCTGCTACACGATCATCGGCCTGCTGCTCCTGCTGGGTGCGTGAGCGAATTGGCTGCCGGGATGCGCCGGGCAGCAGCTAGCCGCACGTAACATCGAAGGCGGTGTCACCGGAAGTCCTGCAGGCCCCGCTCGTACTGGAATACCCCTTCACCCGCTCCACCGGCCCGGTGATCGGAGCGTTCCTCACCGGACTCCGCGACGGCGTGATCTGCGGCATCCGCCGAGCCGACGGGACCGTGCTGTGCCCCCCGCAGGAGTACGACCCGCTCACCGCAGAACCGCTGACCGAACTGGTGGAGGTAGGCCAGGCGGGGGAGGTCCTCACCTGGGCCTGGAACGGCGACCCCCGCCCCATGCAGCCCTTCGACCGACCGTTCGCCTGGGCCCTGATACGTCTCGACGGTGCCGACACCTCGATGCTGCACGCGGTGTTCGCCCCCAGCGCGGCCGAGATGGCGACCGGCATGAGGGTTCGAGCCGTATGGCGCACCGAACGTGAGGGGCATATCGCCGACATAGCCGGCTTCGAGCCGGTCCCGCCGGGGGGCGAAGAGTGAGCGCCGACCAGCCTGCGGCCCGGGACTCGCTAGCTCTACCCGCCGCCCTGTCCGCGCCGGTGACGCTGCCCGAGGCGCTCGCCGGCGCCGAACCGGTGGAGAGCGTGTGCACCCCCATCCGGATGGCCTACACGTACACGCCGGGTCGGGCGCTGTCGAGATACCTGCGGGCCATGGCCGACAAGCGGATCCTCGGCGAGCGCTGCGGTGCCACCGGCCAGGTGTTCGTACCGCCCCGGGGCGTGAGCCCCCTGGCCGGTGCGGCCACCAGCGAAGTCGTCGAACTGGCCGACACCGGCTACGTCGAGTCCTTCAACATCACCCGGGTTCCAATAGAGCGGCGCCCCGACCTCAAGCCTCCCTACTGCAGCGCCTGGATCGTCCTCGACGGTGCTTCGGTGGGATTCCTGGGCCTCGTCATCAACATCGCGCCGGAGGAGGTCCGCATCGGCATGAGAGTCCGGGCCGTCTGGAAGCCCGACGAGGAGCTCGAGACCTCCGCGGCCAACATCCTGGGCTGGGAGCCCACCGGCGAGCTCGACGAGGTCATCACCGATTACGAGCGGATCGGCCGCGTCGAGGCGAGCGACCCATGATCGACGTCGCCGTCGTGGCCTTCACGCAGCGCCAGGAGGATGCCATCTCCGGCGAATCCGAAGTGGAGTTCATGGTCCCGCTGATGGAGCAGGCCAAGGCGTCCGTCGGCCTGACCCAGTCCGACATGGGGTTCACCTGCTCCGGCTCCTCGGACTTCCTGGCCGGGCAGGCGTTCTCGTTCGTGATGACCATCGACGGGACCGGCCCCGTGCCCCCCATCAGCGAGAGCCACGTCGAGCAGGACGGCGCCTGGGCGCTCTACGAGGCCTGGGTGAAGATCCAGTGCGGCGGCATCGACACCGCGTTCGTGTACGGCTACGGCAAGTCTTCGCCGGGATCGGTGCGCGACGTGCTGGCCACGCAGATGGACCCCTACTACGTGTGCCCGCTGTGGCCCGACTCGTACGCTGTCGAGGCGCTGGCGGCACGGCTCATGCTGGAGGGGGGCCACGTCAGCGAGAACCGCCTGGCCGAGATCGCGGCCCGCAGCCGGGCCAGCGCGGCCTCCAACCCCCATGCGGTGCGAACCGACCCCAAGTCCGTCGCCGAGATCCTGGCCGAGGAGTATGTGATCGACCCGCTGCGGCCGTCGGACCTACCGGCCGAGGCCGACGGGGGCTGCGCGGTGGTGCTCGCGGCCGGGGACCGGGCCCGGGAGCTGTGCGAGCGCCCGGCGTGGATCCGGGGGATGGACCATCGTGGCGACGCCCACACTCTCGGGGTGCGGGACCTCACGTCGTCGACCTCCACCCGGCTGGCCGCGCACCGGGCCGGAGTGGCCGCCGACAAGGTCGACCTGGCCGAGTTGCACGGCCCGTTCACGACCTCCGAGCATCTGCTGATCGACGCCCTCGGCCTGGACGAGGACAGCACCGCGGTCAACCCCTCGGGGGGCGCGCTGGCGGCGAACACCATGATGGCGTCGGGTCTCATCCGCATCGGCGAGGCCGCGTCGCGGATCTGGCGAGGCGACGGCGACCGGGCCGTGGCCCACGCCACATCGGGGCCGTGCCTGCAGCAGAACATGGTGTGCGTACTGGAGGGCGACTGACATGGCCGCTGAGCGCACCGCGGTCATCGGGGTCGGCCAGACCAAGTACGCCGCGGCCCGCCGCGACGTGTCCATGGCCGGGCTGCTGCGCGAGGCCGCCTACCGGGCGCTGGAGATGGCCGGCAAGACCTGGAGCGACATCGACGCCGTGATCATCGGCAAGGCGCCCGACTTCTTCGAGGGCGTGATGATGCCCGAGGTCTACCTGGCCGAGGCGCTGGGGGCGGTGGGCAAGCCGATCATGCGGGTTCACACCGCCGGCTCGGTCGGAGGCTCGACCGGCTGCGTGGCCGCGTCGATGGTGCAGAGCCGCATCCACCGCTGCGTGCTCACCATCGGCTGGGAGAAGCAGTCGGAGTCCAACGCCATGTGGGCCCTGTCGCTGCCGCAGCCCTTCGCCACCTCGGTCAACGCCGGGGCGGGCGGCTACTTCTCGCCCATCATCCGCCGCTACATGATGATGACCGGCGCCCCGGAGCTGATCGGCTGCATGGTGGCCCACAAGGACCGCCGCCAAGCCCTTCTCAACCCGTACGCCCACCTGCATCAGCACGACCTCACGTTCGAGCAGGTGGTGGACTCGCCGATGCTGTGGGACCCGATCCGCTACTCCGAGACCTGCCCGTCCTCCGACGGCGCCTGCGCCATGGTCCTTGTCGACGAAGCGGGCGGGGATCAGCATCCCGGACCGGTCGCCTGGGTGCACGGCACGGCCATGCGCAGCGAGAGCAACAGCTACGGCGGCCGCAACATGGTGTCGCCGGCCGCGTCCGAGCAGTGCGCCGACGACGTGTTCGCGCAGGCCGGCATCGTCGACCGGCGAGCCGAGATCGACGCCGTCGAGATGTACGTGCCGTTCTCGTGGTACGAGCCGATGTGGCTGGAGAGCCTGGGGTTCGCTGCGGTGGGGGAGGGCTGGCGCATGGTGGAGTCCGGGGCGACCGAGCTCGACGGCGGCGACCTGCCGGTCAACTGCTCCGGCGGGGTGCTGTCAAGCAACCCGATCGGAGCGTCCGGCATGATCCGGTTCGCCGAGGCGGCACTTCAGGTGATGGGCGCGGCCGGTGAGCACCAGGTGGACGGCGCCCGCCGGGCGGTGGGCCATGCCTACGGCGGCGGGGCCCAGTACTTCGCCATGTGGATCGTCGGCTCCGACAAGCTCTAGATCCGATGGGCGCGTCGGACACTCCCGGACGCACCCGTAGAATTGTTGCGCACAGATTGCGAAAATATTGCTATTTCGTTACGGTATTCGGGGTGCGTAGGCTGCGGCGCCTCTCCGGCGCGCTGCTGCTGATCGGGTCGGCGGCAGCGCTGATGGCGGCCGCCGCGCTGGCACAAGACGACGAGCGGATCGAGGATCTTCGCCAGCAGCGGGAGCAGCTGGCCCGCGACGCCGCCGACGTGGCCAGCCAGATCGATGCGCTCGTCGCCGACGACGAGGCCCTGATCGACGCGCTCCAGGAACTGGACGACTATGTCGACCTCCAGCACACCCGGATCGGGGCGGCCGAGGCGGCCATCCTGGCCGCCGAAGCAGAGGCGGCCGCGGCCCGGGCCGAGGCCGAATGGTACGTCGACGAGATCGAGACCATCCGTGAGCGCCTGCGACAGCGAGCCATCGAGGCTTACGTGCAGCCGCCTGTCGACGTCGTCGAGCAGTTCTCGACCAGCCTCAACGAGAGCGCGGTGAAGCTGTTCCTGCTCGATCTGGCCATAGGCAACGAGCTGGAGATCACCGACGAGCTGCGGACCGCGGAGGCCCAGCTCGAGGTGGTGCGCCGGCGGGCCGTCGACCGGGCCGAGGACGCCGACGAGGAGCGGCAGGCCCAGCAGCAGCGCCTCGCCGACCTCGAGGACGCCCGCGCCGCGGCGATGGAGCTGCGTCTGGAGATCCAGTCCCGCATCGAGGAATGGAATCTCGTGTCGGCCGACATCGAGCAGTCCGACAAGGAGATGGAGCAGGAGATCTTCCGCATCGAGGAGGAGATCCGGCGCAGAGAGGAGGAGCGGCGCCGCCAGGAGGAGGAGGCCCGCCGCCGCGCCATCGAGGAGGAGCGCCGCCGCCACGAGGCCGAGCACGGCCCGTTCGAGCTGGTGGCCTGGCCCGCCGACGGGGAGAAGACGTCGGGATTCGGGCCGCGGGTCCACCCCATCTTCGGGACGGTGCGCCAGCACAACGGGATCGACCTCGGCGGCGACACCGGGGACCGGGTCAGGGCGGCCCGCTCCGGCGAGGTGATCCTGGCCGGACAGCGAGGCGGCTTCGGCAACACCATCGTCATCTACCACGGGCTCGGGTACAGCACGCTCTACGCCCACCTCAGCCGCATCGAGGTGTCCGAGGGCCAGAACGTGCAGAGCGGCGACCGCATCGGCGCGATCGGCTCCACCGGATGGTCCACCGGCCCCCACCTGCACTTTGAGCTGCGCATCGACGGCAAGGCCGTGGACCCCACGCCCTACCTGCCATGAGACGCGCCGGCGCAGCGCCAGTGGATTCGTGAAGCGTCGATCATGGGCACTGCTGGTGGCCGGCGACCAGCACGGCGAGGCGCCCGCGACAGGATCTCCGGACCTTGTGATCGCCGCTGACGGCGGGCTGGACGCGGCCCGCCGCTGGCGCCTGCGCGTCGATGCCGTGGTTGGCGACCTGGACTCCGCCAGCGAGGCCGCGCTGGACTGGGCCAAGCGCTGCAACGCCACTGTCGACGCCCATCCTGCCGACAAGGACGCCACCGATCTCGAACTGGCCATGGCTTCGGTGCTGGGACAGGTCGAGGCCGTGCATGTGCTGCTGCCCGCCGGAGGGCGGCTCGATCAGGCGATGGCCAGCCTGGTCGCGCTGGCCTCGCCCCGCTGGGCCGCGCTGGAGGTGACGGCCACGGTGGGGGAGGCCCATGTGACCGTGGTGCGAGGACTGCGCCGGCTGCGCGGCGAGGTGGGCGAGGTCGTGTCGCTGCTGGCCGTCGGCGGGCCCGCCCTCGTAGCGTCCACCTCCGGTCTGCTGTTCCCGCTGGCCGAGGAGGCGCTGAGCCCGACCTCCGGACGGGGCACGTCCAACGTGATCGTGGCCGCGCCGCCGACGGTGGACGTGGTCGAGGGCGTCCTGCTGGCCATCCGCCCGGCCGGCGCAGCCCCCGGTCCCGGCCTGGCTGGGGTCTAGGGCCCGACCAGTCCCGCTCTGGTTCGCTGCGGCTCACGGGCCGCTCGGGCCACGGCCTCGCAAAGCTCGGCCTCTGCCGGCCGCTGCCGCCCGAATAGGAGCGGATCTCAGCCGGTTAGTAGCTTGCCTGCCAGTGGGCTTCGAGATGACGGCTCTGCTCAGGGCGGGGCTCGCCGACGGGCAAGCCGAATGGGCGGGCGATCCGCCGTTCAACTTCGTCGGCGGCCACAACGACTCTGCCAGCGTGCCCTTCGGCGGCTTCGCCGAGGCGGCGGCCACTGCCCTGGCCCGCCACGGCCCGGCTCTGGCCTTCTACAACCTGGGCGGAAGCCCCCAGGGCCACCTGCCGCTGCGGGAGTTCGTCGCGGAGGCCCTCGCCCGCAGGGCGCACATGTCCACCGACCCGTCGGAAGTCCTGGTCACGTCGGGCTCGCTGCAGGCCCTCGACCTGGTGAACGCCGCGCTGCTCGCCCCCGGCGACACGGTGATCGTCGAGAAGGCCACCTACGCGGGCACCCTCAGCCGCCTCGCCGCCGTGCAGGCCGACGTGCACGGCGTCGAACTCGACTCCGACGGCATACGCATCGACCATCTCAACGACGTGCTGGAGTCTCTGAGCCGCCAGGGCCGGCGGCCGAAGTTCATCTACACGATCCCGACGGTGCAGAACCCCACAGGCACGGTGATGCCGGTGCAGCGCCGGCTCCAACTGCTGGAAGCAGCCCGCCGCTACGGGGTCGCCATCTTCGAGGACGACTGCTACGCCGATCTTGTCTTCGACGGGGAGCGGCCGCCGACTATCCGCTCATTGGACTCGGGCGGCGGCCAGGTCGTGTACTGCGGGTCGTTCTCCAAGACGCTCGCCCCCGCACTGCGGCTGGGCTACATCGTGGCCGACTGGCCGATGATGAGCCGGCTGCTGGCACTCAAGACCGACGCCGGATCGGGAGCGCTGGAGCAGATCACGGTGGCCGAGTACGCCGCAGCCCATTTCGACGACCACGTCGATGCCCTCACCTCGGTGCTGAGCAAGAAATGCGACGCGATCTGCGGCGCGCTGCGGGGCAGCTTCGGAGACCTCGCCCGCTTCGAAGCGCCCCGGGGCGGGATCTACGTGTGGGTGGCGCTGCCCGACGGCGTCGACACCGACCGCCTAGTGGCCCCGGCGGCCGCCAGGGGAGTCGAGTTCAACCCGGGATCGGGATGGTGCACCGACCCCGACTACGGGTCGAGCCGCATGCGGCTCTGCTTCGGCCATCTGCATCCTGACGACATTTTGGCGGGCATCGCCGCGCTGGCAGAAGTAGTGAGCGCCAGCTTGAGCTGACAGGTCGGAGCGGGAAAATGACCGGGGGGCGCGGCAAACATCGACGGAGGCTTCTCCCAGCCCTGCTGGCCGTCGCGACCATCGCAGGGGCCGCCCTCGGGACTCCGTCGTGGGCCGGCGCCGACACCGACCTGGGAACCAGATCCTCGAATCCGCCGGAATCGACCCAGCAGCTGGTCCAGGAGTTCTCCAAAGTGACGCGGCTGCGGATCGCCCCCAACTCGATGTGCCTGACCGTGCTGCTCGACGACCAGGTGATCGTCGACGACCAGAGCGACTCCGCTCTCGTGCCGGCGTCGCTCATGAAGATCGTCACCGCGGCGGCCGCCCTGGACGTGCTCGGACCCGACGCGACCTACAGCACAGAGGTGTTCGTCCGGATCGCCTCGCTCGGCTCGGTCTCCGACGGCACGTTCCACGGCGACGTGTATCTGGTCGGCGGTGGCGACCCCGTGCTCAACACGCCGGGCTACGGCGGGCGCATCCCCGATCCGGTCGCCTACACCGACGTGACCGAGCTGGCCGACCGCGTCCGCCAGAGCCTGGCCAGCATGGGGATCCGACGGATAGACGGCCGCATAGTGGGCGACGACTCGCGGTACCCCGACCGGGTGCGCGACTACTACGGGGAGTTCCGGCCCGACGGCGACGATCCCGTGTGGCGATATTCCGACGACACCGTCAACTTCGTGGGCCCGCTTTCGGGCCTGCTGATCAACGACGGCTACGTCTCCTACACCTGGAAGACGGGGATCCTGGATCGCCTCGAATACGTGAGAACGGTCGCCCCCACCCGCCACGCCGCCTCCCTGTTCGACGATCTGCTGGAGGCGAGAGGTCTCGTGATCACCCGCCGTCCCCAGGCCGGCACGTCCCCGCCGCGGTCCCAACTGACCTCGCTGGCCAGCATCGAGTCCCCCGACGTGAGCCGGATCGTGGCCCGCATGCTGACCCGCTCCGACAACACCATCGCCGAGATGCTGCTGAAGGAGATCGGCTACCGAACCCTGGGGTCGGCGCGGGCAATAGCAGTCGAGGTGGTCGAGGGGGTCATGAGGCAGACGCTCGGGCCTATCGCAGCTGGCATCGACATCGCCGACGGCTCCGGTCTGTCCCGATACAACCGTCTCACCTGCGCGGCCGTGGCCGAACTCCTGCGGCAGGCCGGCCCGCACTCCCCGCTGGTGGCCGGGCTGGCGGTGGCCGGCCGGAGCGGCACGCTCAAGACCTGCGGACCCGCCACCTGGCCACCGATCGAGGGCAGCCCCAACGCCGTCTACGCCAAGACGGGCACTGCCCACCTGTCGAACTCGCTGGCTGGGTTGGCTCAGGCGCCCAACGGCGAGACGGTCACCTTCGCCATGATCGCCAACCAGCGCCACATGGACCAGCTCGACAAATGCAATGCTCTGCGCAGGACGCTGATCAACGCGGCAGCCCGGTACACGTACGGGCCGGTGACCGAGTTCCCCCAAGAATCGGGCTTCTTGACACCCCCAGGCTGATCAACTGCTGCCGGCGGCCCGGGCGGTCCAGCGGCCGTGGCGGCGCTCCAGGGTGAGGTCGAGCCCGAAGCACTCCGAGAGGTTCTTGCTCGTCAGCGTCTCGTCCATCGGGCCTTCCGCCAGCACGGCGCCGTCTCTGAGCAGCAGTGCGTGGGTGAACCCATCCGGTATCTCGTCGGTGTGGTGGGTCACCAGCACCAGCGGCGGGGTCTCCGGGTCGGCGGCCAGGCCGCTCAGCGTGACTATCAGCTGCTCGCGGCCGGCGAGGTCGAGCCCGGCGTTGGGCTCGTCGAGGACGATCACCCCCGGCTCCATCGACAGGGCTCGAGCCAGCAGCACCCGCTGCTGCTCGCCCGAGGACAGCGTCCCGAAGCGCTGGTCGAGGCGGTCCCCGCAGCCGACGCGCTCCAGAGCGGCCTGAGCCCGCCCGGCGTCGTCGGCGTCGTAGGCATGCCACCACGGGGCCAGCGCGGCGTGCTTGGCCGTGATCACCACCTCGGCCGCGGTAAGCGACGGCCGCAGCATGGCCGCCATCGCCGCGCTGGTGAATCCGACCCTGGCCCGCAGCCGTCGCACGTCGGTCCGGCCCAGACGCTCGCCGAGCAGCTCGACGGCACCGGCGGAGGGGTGATCCCACATCGTCGCGATCCGCACGAGGGTGGTCTTGCCCGAGCCGTTCGGGCCCAGCACCACCCACCTCTGGCCCGGTCGCACCTCCCAGTCGACGTCACGTAGCAGGCGGGCACCGTCGATCGTGCGCTGAACCCCCCGTAGGGACAGCACCGCGCCGTCGCGGCCGGCATGGGGCACCGGTGTCCCCTCGGATGTCATGGGGTCTCGCCGTCCCGACCCTGGGCGCGGGTCAACCGAGATCCTTCGGCGTGGCTCTCCCACATGTCGAACATCGTCGCATAGCGCCCGCCCAACGCCACCAGTTCACGGTGGCTCCCCATCTCTACGATCCGGCCCCCGTCGACCACCGCGATGCGGTCCGCCCGGCGGGCTGTGGCCAGGCGGTGGGCGATGATCACCGCAGTCCGCCCCTTCAGCAGCACGTCGAGCGCTCGCTCGATCTGGGCCTCCGAGCGCAGGTCGAGATTGCTGGTGGCCTCGTCGAGCACCAGCATGCGGGGTTCGGAGACGAACGTCCGGGCCAGGGCCAGCAGTTGACGCTCTCCCGCCGACAGCGTGGCCCCCCGCTCGTGGACGATGCCGTCGAGCCCGCCGAGACGTTCCACCACCTCGCTCATACCGACGGCGCTGAGAGCGTCGTGCAACTCGGTGTCGGTCGCTCCGGGGCGGGCGAAGCCCACGTTGTCCCGCACCGTGCCCGCGAACAGGAAGGGCTCCTGGGACACGACCCCGATCTGGGACCGCAGGCTCGTGACGGTGACATCTCGCAGGTCGTGGCCGTCGATGCGCACCGCGCCCTCCGTCGGGTCGTACAACCGGGCGATGAGGCGGGCGACGGTCGACTTGCCGGCCCCGGTCTCGCCCACCAGAGCGATCGTCTCTCCCGGCGAGACGTGCAGGCTGACATTGTGGAGCACCCGGTCGCCGTTCCGGTACGAGAAGCACACGTCGTCCAGGGTGATCTCGCCGCGCACCTCCGCGAGGGCCTCGGCTCCGGGACGATCCGTCACCGCCGGTCTGGTGCTGAACAGCTCGCGCAGCTTGGCTATGGCCGCGCCGCCCTGCTGGTAGGAGTTGTACAGCTGCACCAGCGCCTGCACCGGGGCGAAGAAGGCGGTCAGGAACAGCAGGTAGGCGGCCAGCTCTCCCACTGTGATCCGGCCGCTGGCGGTCATCGCCCCGCCGACGGCCAGAAGCACCGCCTGGGTGACGATGCCGATGGCCTCGCTGCCCGGCCCGTAGACGGAGTTGGCCCGCGAGGCTCGAAGGTTGGCGTCGCGGTGGCGGTTCACCACCCGGCGATGCTCGGCGACGTTAGTGTCCCGCTGGTCATGGGCGGCGATGACCCGGATGCCGGCCAGGGACTCCTGGAGATTGCCGAGCAGGTCGCCGATGCGGTCGCGCACGTTGCGGTAGTCGGCCGCGGCCCGCCGCCGGAACCACATTGAGGACGCCAATGTCGGCGGCACGGCCGCGGCCAGGGTGATGAGAGCCAACAGGGGGTCGTAGTTGAACAGCAGGACGGTGATCACCACCAGGGTGAGGCCCTGGACCGCGAAGTTGACGATGCCCTCGTTGAACAGCACCGACAGCGCCTCGATGTCGGATGTCATGCGGGTCAGCAGCACCCCGGCCCTCTCGGTGGTGTAGAAGTCCATCTGCTGACGCTGCATGTGCTCGAACGTTCGAACTCGCAAACGCTCCATGAGCCGCTCGCCGAGTTTGCCGGTGAAGGCCGTCCTGATCGCACCGGCTCCGGCGGCTACAGCCAGCAGGACCACATAGGCCACAGCCGCGGTGACCAGCACGCTGCGGTCGCGGGCCACGATGCCGTCGTCCACCCCGATCTGGGTGAGCACGGGACCGAGTTGCAGCGCGATGGTCTCGGCGGTCACCAGCAGGAAGGCCACCGCCAGCCGGTAGCGGTGGGGCCATAGGAACCGCCCCAGCCCGAAGCGGCTGTCGGACTCGTCGGTGGTGCGGGACCACTGCACCCCCGGATCGGGATGGTCGGGCTCGTCGGCCAGCACCCGCTCGACCCGCGACCGCAGGTCGCCGGGCACGTCCGCGTGGGGCAGACCGGCCTGGGCTGCGGCCTGGACCGAAGTCGGTCCGCTACGCATCCCGACGGGCGACTGGAACATCAGTCCGGGAGCGCCGCGGGCTCGGTGGCGCCTATATCGGTGAGCACCTCGGCATAGGCGGGCACGGTGCTCAACAGATGCCGGTGGCTGCCACTGGCCGCCACCTTCCCGCCGGCGATGAACACCACCCGGTCGGCCAGCGCGATCGTGGACAGCCGGTGGGCGATGACGATGGTGGTGCGGTGGGAGCGGCGCCGTCGCAGGGCTGAGTGGATGCGCTCCTCCACCTCGGTGTCGATGGCGCTGGTGGCATCGTCCAGCACCAGCACCGCCGGGTCGGCGACCAGGGCCCGGGCGATGGCGAGCCGCTGGCGCTGGCCCCCGGAGATGGTCGAGCCCCGCTCGCCGAGCCTGGTCCCGGTGCCACCGGGCATGGCCGTCACGAAGCCCCCGGCGGCCGCGTCGACCAGCGCTGCGGCCACCGACACCTCATCAGCGTCGGGGCGGGCGAAGGCCACGTTGTCGCGGACGCTGGTCGCGAACAGGAACGGGTCGTCGGTCGCCACCGTCACGGCCCGGCGCAGATCCGGGATGCGCAAGTCCCGCACGTCGATGCCGTCGATGCGCACCTCCCCCCGGTCGACGTCGTAGAAGCGGGGCAGGAGCCGGCCGAGGGTGCTCTTGCCGCTGCCGGTGCGGCCCACGACCGCCACCGTCTCACCGGGCTCAACGGTCAGGGAGAAGCCGTCGAGAATCGAGGTGCCGTCCCCGGTGGAGTAGGTGAAGCCCACGTCGTCGAACTCCACCCGGCCGGCCGGCTCCGTCAAGGGCACCGCGTCGGGACGTTCGATGATCTCAGGGGACTCGTCGAGTATCTCGAACACCCGCTGGGCGGCTGCCGAGGCTCGCTGCCATTGGATCAGGACGAAGCCGATCATCCGGAACGGGGCCGCCATGAGGAGCACGTATGCGTTGAAGGCGACGATGTCTCCCACTGCGATGCTGCCGTCGATGGCCAGCAGACCGCCGGCGAGCAGCACCAGGGCCAGTCCGAACCGGGGGAGTGCCTCCATCAGGGGGGCGGGGCGGGCCCGGGCGTCGGCGGTGGCTGTGCCGGCCCAGCGGAGCCGTTGAGCCGACCGGGCCAGCAGGTCAATCTGGGATTGCTCCTGGGCGAAGGTGCGCACCACCTGGGCGCCCTGGATGTTCTCGTCCACGATCATGGCGACATCGGCCATCCGGGCCTGTGTCACCCAGGTCAGGGGGAAGACCTTGTTCCGTAGCCGCAGGCCGACATAGAGAACCAGCGGCAACGGCGCCATCGCCACCAGCGTCAGGGGCAGCGACAGCGCGACCATCGCGGCCGTGCCCATGACCAGCAAGGCCAGCTGCATGGCCACGAGGGGACCGAACGCGAAGAGCAACTGGATGGAGCGGATGTCGCTGTTGGCTCGCGAGATGACCTGACCTGTCTGCGTCCTGTCCCAGTAGGAGAACGACAGCTCGGTGAGACGCTCATAGACGAGGTTGCGCAGATCGGCTTCTATGCAGTGGGCGGTGCGGAACAGCCCGTACCGGTAGGCGAAGCCCAGCACGAAACGAGCGCCGGCCAGGGCGACCAGGGCCAGGACCCACGGCCTCAGCGCCTCGGAGGCCGCGGCTGCGTCCACCCCTCGCCCGATCACCACCGGCACGGCCGCGGTGGCTGCCACCGAGACCAGGCCTGCCGTCACGGAGACCGCGAACACGGCCCTGTAGACGGCTACCACCGGCAGGACCCGCCGGAGCCATCCGAGGCTGCGGTCGGGGTGCAGGCCAGGCGACGGCATCAGGCCAAGTTACGGTGTGGTGGGCTAGATTTGCGGTCGCAAGGGCCCGTCGATCCTGGGAGGAGCGATAGAGATCGCGCTATGGCTGTTGGCTGCTCTCGCGCTGATTGCAGCCAATGCCTTCTTCGTCGCCATGGAGTTCGCTCTGGTGGCGGTGGATCGGACCCGAGTGGACGAGCGGGCCGGGGCGGGCGACCGGCGGGCTCGCATGGTCCAGCGCCTGGTGGCCCGGTTGTCGTTCCACCTGTCCGGGGCTCAGATCGGCATCACGGTGTCGTCGTTGCTGCTCGGCTTCATGATCGAACCGGCTCTGGCACCGATGATCGAGCCCGGAGTGGAGGCTCTGTTCGGAGCGAACACGCCCTGGGGCGTCTCCGTCGCGGTCGCGCTGGTCCTGGCCACCGTCGTGCAAATGATGATGGGCGAGCTCGTCCCCAAGGCCGTGGCCACCACCAAGCCGTTCGGGATGGCGGTGGCCGTGGCCGTGCCGACCACCGTGTACGGCGTGCTGGCTCGGCCGGTGGTGGCGTTCCTCAACGGCTCGGCCAACTGGATGGTCCGCCGCCTCGGCATGGAGCCGCGCGAGGAGATAGACGCGGTGCCCGACCGCGACGAGCTAGAGCATCTCTTCGTCTCCTCGGGGGAGGAGGGGATGCTCGACGAGGGCGAGGTGCGGCTGCTCACCCGGTCGATCCGGCTGGCCGACAAGCAGGCCGACGACGCCATGGTGCCGAGGGTGGAGGTGATCGCCATCGAGGCCGACGCCTCGGTGGCCGACCTGGCCGATCTGGCCGCCCGCACCGGCCATTCCCGGTTCCCGGTCATGGCGGGACATCTCGACAACGTGGCCGGCGTGGTCCATGTGAAGTCGCTCTTCGCCGTGCCGGGCCCGGAACGGCCGTCCACGCCCGTGTCGCAGTTGATGCGGTCGGTGCTGGCCGTGCCCGAGTCCCGAGATCTCGACGACCTGCTCGACGATCTGCGTACCGGTGCCGGGCTCCTGGCGGTCGTGGTCGACGAGCACGGCGGAACGGCGGGGATAATCACCCTCGAGGACGTGCTGGAGGAGATCGTCGGCGAGATCGACGACGAGCACGACTCGTCCACTCCTGAGCGCACCCGATCCGAGTCTCGAGGCTCGACGGTGCTGCCCGCGTCGCTCCATACCGACGAGGTGCTCGACGCCACCGGGTTCGAGATGCCCGAGGGCGACTACGAGACGCTGGCCGGTCTGGTTCTGGACCGGTTGGGCCACATCCCGGTGCCGGGCGAGATCGTCACGGTGGACGGGTGGCGCCTTGAGGTCGTGGCCGTCGACGGGCTCCGGATCGCCACCGTGCGGGTGGCGGCGCCACCGGTGCCGTCATGAGCACGGGAACGATCGTGGCCCTCGTGGTCGCGGTAGTGATGCTCGGGGCCAACGCCTTCTTTGTGGCCGCCGAGTTCGCGCTGGTGGCGGCCCGTGCCGCCCGCCTGGAGTCGGCTGCCGCGGAGGGGGACAGGCGCAGCAGGATCGCGCTGGCCGCGGTGCGCGACCTGCAAGTCCAGCTCGCGGGAGCCCAGCTCGGGATCACCATGGCCTCGCTGGTGCTGGGCTATGTGGCCGAGCCGGCTATCGCCCATCTCATCGAGCCCGTCATCGAGCGGGTGGTCGAGGTCCCTTCGGGCGTTCTGCACACCATCTCGTTCGCGGTGGCGCTGTTCGTGGTCACCACGCTGCATGTGGTGGTGGGCGAGATGGTGCCCAAGAACATGGCCATCACCGAACCCGAGTCGTCGGCGAGACTGCTCGCGCCGGCCATGCGTATCTACGGCGTCGTGTTCAAGCCGGCCATCTGGTCGCTCAATGCGGTGTCGGCGGGCATCGTGCGCCTGATGGGCATCAAGCCGGTGGATGAGATCAACACCGCGCTCACCATCAACGAGTTCCACACGCTGCTGGCCGGGGCCCGCCAGGAGGGGGTGATCGAGCCCACAGAGCACGAGCTGCTGTCAGGCGCGCTGGAGTTCCGCGCCCAGTCGGTCGGGTCGGTGATGGTGCCCGCCGACCGGCTGGTGGCCGTCCCCCGGGGAGCGTCGGTCGCCCAACTGGAGGACACTGTGGCCGCCACCGGCCACACCCGCGTGCCGGTATGGGGATCCGATCCAGACGACGTGCTGGGCTTTGTGCACGCCAAGGACCTGCTCCGCATGCCGGCCGAGGCCCGCGACGATCCGGTGCCGCTGGAACTGGTGCGGCGTATGCAGGTGGTGAGTCCCGACATGGCCGGCCAGGACCTGCTGCTCTACATGCGCCGGTCCCGGGTGCACATGGCGCTGGTGCGCAACGAGGCCGGGAACATGCTCGGCGTTGTCACCCTCGAGGACGTGCTGGAGGCGCTGGTGGGCGCCATTTTCGACGAGACCGACGACAACGGCTCCTGATCTATTTGGGTCTAGGCGCCGATGGCGTGGTAGCCGCCGTCGGCCTGCACGACCGATCCGGTGGTGACCGGCAGCCAGTCGCTCAGCATGGCCACGATGGTGCGCGACACCCCGGTGGGGTCGGTGACGCTCCAGCCGAGCGGGGCCCGCAGGGCCCACGCGTCCTCGAACTCGGAGAACCCGGGAATCGAGCGGGCGGCCATGGTCTTCATCGGTCCCGCCGAGACCAGGTTCACCCGGATGCCCTGCGGCCCGAGGTAGCGGGCCAGGTACCGGCAGGTGGACTCGAGGCCGGCCTTGGCCACGCCCATCCAGTCGTAGCCGGGCCAGGCCCGGGTGGCGTCGAAGTCAAGGCCCACGATCGAACTGCCCGCCGGCATGAGTGGGGCGACCGCGTCGGCCAGCATCTTGAGCGAGTAGGTGGAGATCTCCAGGGCCACTCTGACGTCTTCCCAGGTGGCGTCCATGAACGTGCCGCCCAGGCAGATCTCGGGAGCGAACCCGATGGCATGGAGCGCGCCGTCCACCTGCCCCCAGCTGCCGGCCAGATGGTCGCGCAGGGCGTCGGCATGGGACGGCTCGGTTGCGTCGAACTCCACCACGTCGATGCCGTCGCCGAGCTTGCGGGCAGTGCGCTGGGTTAGGCGCATGGCTCGGCCGGCCCCGGTCAGGAGGATCTCGGCGCCCTCGGCCAGTGCCAGCTCGGCCGCCCCGAAGGCGAGCGAGGCGTCGGTCAGCACGCCGGTGATGACGATGCGTTTGCCGTCAAGTAGGCCCATGGCCGAAAACGGTACCTTGAGAACGTGCGGCTCTACGACACTGCTCGCGTTGCGGTGGTGGATTTCGACCCGCCTGAGGTGGTGCGCATGTACGTGTGCGGCATCACGCCCTACGACGCCACCCACTTGGGGCATGCCGCCACCTACATCACCTACGACGTGCTGCAGCGACGTCTTCGGGACATGGGCCGCGAGACGCGTTGCGTGCGCAACATCACCGACGTCGACGACGACATCCTGGCCGCGGCCGACCACCGGGGGGTCCACTATCTCGACCTGGCCTTCGACCAGACGGCCCGCTTCGACGACGACATGGCCGCGCTCAACACCCTGCCGCCGGCCTCCGAGCCCAGGGCGACATCGGCCATACCCGACATTCGGGGTTTCATTCACGCTGCCCTGGAGCGGGGCTTCGCGTACCGCTCCGGCGGAAGCGTGTACTTCGACACGCAGGCCTTCCACGGCTTCGGCTCGCTGTCGGGATTCGGGCGCGACCACATGATCGAGCTGGCCCGCCAGTGGCGCGACGACCCCGACGACCCGGCCAAGCGGGACCGGCTCGACTTCGTGTTGTGGCAGCAGGCCCGACCCGGCGAGCCGTCGTGGGAGTCCCGCTGGGGGCCAGGGCGGCCCGGCTGGCATGTCGAGTGCTCCACGCTGGCGTTGCGAGAGTTGGGCGAGACCATCGACCTGCACGGCGGGGGAGCGGACCTGCTCTACCCCCACCACGAGTGCGAGCGGGCCCAGTCCGAGGCGGTGACGGGCAAGCCGTTCGTCCGGCACTGGCTGCATCAGGCGCTGGTGCACTACCAGGGCTCCAAGATGTCGAAGTCGCTCGGCAACCTGGTGTTCGTCCACGACCTGCGGCGCGACCATGAGCCGATGGCCATCCGCCTGGCCCTCATGTCGCAGCACTACCGCACTCCCTGGCCCTGGCATGACGGGCTGCTGCGAGATGCCGAGCAGCGCCTGACCCTGTGGCGGAGCGCCGGAACCGGAGGCGACGGCGATGAGGACGTTCTCGATGAGGTGCGCCAACGCCTGGACGACGACCTGGACGTCCCCGGTGCGCTGGCCGCTATGGACGGCGCCGCCAGCGCTGGCCATCCAGTGCACGCCGCGGCCGACCTGTTGGGAGTTGCCCTGCAAGAGAGCGCGATGTGAATGGTTCCGCAGTTGGTGGTCTGATCCGCGGGCAGCCGCTCGCGATCGGGGGGCAGCGGTAGCCTCGGAGTCGATGTCCGTGATCTCGGTCTCGTTGCCCGACGGCTCCGCGCGAGAGCTGGCCGAGGGGTCCAGTGCGGCCGATCTGGCGGCTGCCATCGGCCCCCGGCTGGCCGCCGACGCCGTGGTTGCGGTGGTTGACGGCGATGAGCGGGACCTGGCCGCGCCGCTGGCTGACGGGGCGTCGGTGGAGATCGTGACGGCGTCGTCGGACCGGGGGTTGCACACTCTGCGTCACTCCACCGCGCACGTGCTGGCCCAGGCGGTGCTGGACCTGTACCCGGGAGCCACTTTCGCCATCGGGCCGCCGATCGAGCACGGCTTCTACTACGACTTCGAGCTGCCCGACGGCGGCACGTTCAGTGACGCCGACCTGGAGCGCATCGAAGCCCGTATGCAGGAGATCATCGAGGCCGACCAGCCCTTCCGGAGGGTCGAGATGGCGGCCGAGGATGCCCTGGAGTTGTTCGCCCAGCATCCCTACAAGCGGGCCATCATCGAGGCGGTGGCCATGGGCGCCGACGCCGACGGCGACCTGGCCTCGGAGGCCTCGGAGGGCGGCAACGTCAGCTGCTACCGCAACGACGCCGGCAACGGCGACGCGGACGGATTCGTGGATCTGTGCCTGGGGCCCCACGTGCCTTCCACCGGCCGGCTCGGGCATTTTGCCCTGCAGCGGGTCAGTGGCGCCTACTGGCGGGGCAGCGAGCGCAACCCCATGCTGCAGCGCATCTACGGCACCGCCTGGGCCACCGGCAAAGACCTCAGAGCCCACCTGCACCGCCTGGCCGAGGCCGAGCGGCGAGACCACCGGCGGCTCGCGGCCGAACTCGATCTGGTGTCGTGGCCTACCGAGCTGGGCCCCGGCCTGGCGGTATGGCACCCCAAGGGCGCGCTGGTGCGCACCCTCATGGAGGACTACTCCCGCCAGCGCCACGCCGGCGGCGGCTACCAGTCCGTCTTCTCGCCCCACATCGCCAAGGGGGTGCTGTGGGAGACCTCCGGCCATCTCGACTTCTACGCCGAGAGCATGTACCCCCCCATGGAAGTCGACGGCATCCACTACTACCCCAAGCCGATGAACTGCCCGTTCCACGTGATGATCTACCGATCGTCGCAGCGCAGCTACCGGGAACTGCCCATGCGGCTGTTCGAGCTCGGCGCGGTGTACCGCTACGAGCTGTCGGGCGCGGTGCACGGCCTGCTGCGCAGCCGGGGCTTCACCCAGGACGATGCCCACATTTTCTGCGCCCGTGAGCACCTTGTGGCCGAGCTGGCGTCGCTGCTGGAGTTCGTGCTGAGCGTGCTGGAGGCCTTCGGCTTCACCGAGTTTCAGGCCAGGCTGTCGACCCGGCCCGCGGAGAAGTACGTGGGCGAGGAGGCGCTGTGGGACGACGCCACCGCCGGCCTTCAGGCCGCGCTGGAGACAGCGGGTCTCGACTACGAGACCGACGAGGGAGGCGGAGCCTTCTACGGCCCCAAGATCGATGTGGATGTGCGCGACGCCATCGGCCGATCGTGGCAGCTCTCCACCATCCAGGTGGACTTCAACCTGCCCGAGCGCTTCGGGCTCGAGTACGTGGCTTCCGATGGCTCGCGACCCCGTCCGGTGATGATCCACCGGGCGCTGTTCGGCTCGGTGGAACGCTTCTTCGGGGTCCTGCTGGAGCACTACGCCGGAGCCTTCCCGGCCTGGCTGGCGCCGGTTCAGGCCGCGGTGCTGCCCGTGGCTGCGGCCCATGCCGACTACGCCGCCGAAGTAGCCGAGACCTTGCGGTCCCGAGGCTTCCGCACCGAGGTCAGCCCGGCCGAGGAGCCCCTGGGCAAGCGAGTGCGCAACGCCAAGGTGGCCAAGGTGCCGTACGTTCTTGTGGTGGGCGGAGACGATGCGGCCAACGGCACCGTCGGGGTCAACGCCCGCGGGGGCGACAGGCCCGAACGCGATGTCCCGCTGGAAGCCTTCGCCGACCGCTTAGCAGCCGAGGTCGAGGCTCGGAGCTGACATGGTCGAGCGTCTCTGGGCCGGATGGCGGATCCCCGCCATGATGGACGACCGGGAGGCGGCCGCCGCCGGGATAGCGGACTCCTCCGGCACCATCCCGGGCACTGTCCCCGGAGCCGGGACCGGTCCCGATGACGAGACCGGCCAGAGCCTGTTCGAAGCCATCCTCAACTCGGGCCTCCCCGACGACAAGACCCACATCGTGCACCGCGGCGAGTTGGTCTTCGCCATCCTGAACCGCTACCCGTACTCGACGGGCCACCTGCTGATCCTGCCCTACCGGGCTGTTCCAGACCTTGAGGGACTGGACCCCGGCGAGCGCCGCGAGCTGTGGGACACGGTGCACGACGCGGTGGCCGCGGTGAAGGCCGCGTTCTCACCCGACGGCGTGAACGTCGGCGCCAACCTCGGAGAGGGCGCCGGCCCCAGCGTGTACGACCATGTCCACATCCACGTGCTGCCCCGCTGGCGCTCCGACACCAACTTCATGACCGCGCTGGCCGATGTGAGGGTCCTGCCCCAGAGCCTCCAAGACTGCTGGGAACGCCTGACCGCCGCCTGGCCCCGCTGACTGCGCCGGTCAGCCCCCGGCGCGGCGCAAGCCAGCCAGGACCCGGTCTGGGGTGAGCGGGAAGCTGTCGAACCAGACGCCGGTGGCGTCGTGGAGGGCGGCTGTCACCGCGGGGGCGTAGGGAATCATTCCCATCTCGGCCATGCCCCGGGCGCCCCACGGGCCCAGCGGGTCGGCCAGTTCCAGCACGACGCTGTCGACGGTGGTGGGTATGTCGCCGATGCCGGGCATCAGGTAGGTGCTCAGGCGCACGTTCTGCAGGCGGCCACCGTCTGATTGGAGGTTCTCGCTCAGCGCGTAGCCGTGAGCCTGGATGACCGCACCCTCGATCTGGCCCACCACCAGGTCCGGGTTGATGGCCCGCCCCACGTCGTGGGCGCTCACCACCCGGTCGACCCGGATGTGACCCGTGCCGAGGTCCACCGTGAGCTCCACGTGCTGGGCCACGTAGCCGTAGCTGAAGTTGGGGACGCAGTGGCCGTCGACGGGGTCGAGCGACTCGGTGGGCGGAGGCACGAAGCGGAAACGGCCCGCAGCCGGGCGCTGGCCGTCCCGCCAGGCCTTCTCGGCCTCCTCGGCCGCTCCCAGGATCGCGTTGCCCGACATCCACGTGAGTCTCGACGCCGACGCCGAGCCGGCGTCGCCGGAGGTAGCCGTGTCACTGAACCGGTGCTCGATGCGGTCCGCGGGCAGCCCGGTGGCCTCGGCGGCCATCTGCACCAGCGCGGTGTGGGCGCCCTGGCCCACCTCGGCGCCGGCGTGGTACAGCTCGGCCCATTCGGGCACGTCGGAATCCTGGCTGCCGTGGAGCACGATCTCGGCCTCGCAGCGCTCGGGGTAGCCGAACGAGAAGCCGACGTTCTTGAACGAGCAGGCGAAGCCCCGGCCCCGGCGAAGGGCCGACGGATCGGGCGGCAGCGAGGGGAACGGGCTGAAGGCCGCGCCGTCGCCATCGGAGGCAGGTTCCGCTGCGGCCTCGGCACAACGGTCGATCACCTCAGGCATGGTCACGCCCTCGGGCATGGCCGTTTGGGTGATGCCGATGCTGCCCTCGCGCAGGGTGTTGATGCGGCGGATCTCCACCGGGTCCATGCCCAGAGCCTCGGCCAGCTTGTTTATCTGGCTCTCGGCCGCGAAGGCGGCCTGGGGGGCGCCGAAGCCCCGGAAGGCACCGGCGGGAGTGGCGTTGGTGTACACCGCGATGCTGTTGATCTCGGCGTTGGGCACCTCGTAGGGCCCCGCCTGGTGCAGGTGGCAGTTGCCCAGCACCTTGTTGGAGGTGAAGTTGTAGGCCCCCGCGTCGAGCCAGGCTGTGCTGCTCACCGCGGTGATCCGGCCGTCGCGCCGGGCGCCCCAGCGCGCGGTGATCCGGCCCCGGTGGCGCTTGCCGTGCCCGACGATCGACTCCTCCCGCGACCACACGGTGGCCACCGGGCGGTCGATGCCCCGCTCGTGGAGCTTCATCGCGGCCAGGCCCAGCACGATCTGGACCGATATGTCCTCGCGGCCGCCGAAGGCACCGCCGATGGCCGGATAGATAACCCGGACCCGCTCGGCGGGCAGGTCTAGGGCGTGAGCGATCTGCTCCTGGTCCTCGTGGGTCCATTGGCCCGCGACCTCGACCGTCACCCGGCCCTCGCCGTCGATGTAGGCCATGCCCGCCTCGGGCTGCAGGTAGGCGTGCTCCTGGTAGGGGAACTCGTAGGTCGACTCCACCACGACATCGGCGTCGGCCCAGCCCAGATCCATGTCTCCCTTGCGGATGCGCAGCGAGTAGTAGGCGTTGGATAGCTCGCCGTTCTCGGGGTGGATCATCGTCTCCGAGGACAGCGACTGTTCGATGTTGGCCAGCACCGGCAACGGCTCCCACCGGGCCTCGATGGCGGCCGCCCCGGCCCGGGCCGCGTCGGGCGTCTCGGCCACGACCAGCGCCAGCCGGTCCGCCTCCCAGCGGGACACGTCGCAGGGCAGGTGACTGCGGCCGGTGTGCTCAAGGCCGACGAACACGGGATGGTCGGCCATGGTGAGGCCGAACTCGTTCACGGGCACATCGGCCGAGCCGAACACCGCGACCACTCCCTCGACGGCCCGAGCGGCCTCCAGATCGAGGCTGATCAGGCGGGCGTGGGGCTGGTCGGTGAACACCGCCATGGCCCACAGCGCGTCGGGCGGGATCCGGTCGCTCGGGTACTCGGCCGCGCCGGTCAGCTTGGCCGGCGCATCGATGCGGGCTGGGGAGGCGCCGACGCTCATAGGGGCGCGGCCTCGCCGTTGCCCGCCAGGGCGTCGATGATCGAGTAGTAACCCGTGCACCGGCACAGGTTTCCGGCTAGGCCGTGCTTCACCTGTTCCCGGCTCGGGTGGGGCTCCTCGTCGGCCAGCATGGCCGCGCTCATC
>VXWX01000031.1 GCA_009835735.1 Acidimicrobiaceae bacterium | reverse complement strand
TGCAGTACTGCCGGTACGCCCCCGAAGGCAGCCGCAGCTACGCCGGCACCCGGGTCGTGCGCCAGGAAGGCTCCGACTACTTCGCCAACGCCAACACCGATGTGGCCGTGATCCCCATGGTCGAGACCGCGCTGGCGGTGGCCAACCTCGACGACATTCTCTCCGTGCCCGGGGTCGACGCCATATACGTGGGGCCGTCGGACCTGTCGGTGACTCTCGGCCTGAAGCCGGGCAACAACGACGGCGAGCCTGCCTTCGACGCGGCTGTGGCCCAGATCCTCGAAGGGTGCGCCCGCCACAATGTGATCGCGGGGTGCCACACGGTGTCCGAGCTGACCCAGCGCCGCATCGAGCAGGGCTTCCGGATGGTCACCGTCACCTCCGACACGGTGGCCCTCGCCAGAGCACTCGACGACGAGTTGCGCCGGGCCCGGGGCGAGGAGCCGGTGATCCGCTCCAGCTCCATGTACTGACGGGTCCGCGGAACCCGTCGACACCGACAGCCGGGCAGCAACACACCGGTACGCTGGCCCCAGCCGGCCGGCCGCCTGCAGCCGCTGGTACCAAGGAGCCGCTATGGACTTCGAGTTCTCCGACGAGCAGAAGGCGTTCGCGGCCGAGGTAGAGGCCTTCCTCGACGCCAACAACGACCCCGACGTGTTCGACCTGTCCAGGGAGAACATGGCCCAGCTGGTCGACACCCCCGAGCGCCGGGCTTTCATGAAGGAGATGGGCCGCAAGGGATGGCTGGGCATCACTTGGCCCGCCGAGTACGGCGGCAGCGAGGGCGAGGGCGTCTACGAGTACCTGCTGAACGAGGCTCTAGCCGCCCGAGGCGGCCCCCAGATCGGCAAGGGCGTCGGCATCGTGGGCAAGACGATCATCGCCCACGGCTCCGAGAAGCTGAAGGCCGAGTTCCTGCCCATGATCCTTGAGAACGACGTGGAGTTCGCGGTGGGCTACTCGGAGCCCGACGCGGGGTCCGACGCCGCCTCGATGCGGCTGAAAGCGGAGCGGCACACCACGGAGGACGGCACCGAGGGCTGGCTGCTCAACGGCCAGAAGATCTGGACCACGTCCGCCCATTTCGCCGAGTGGTACTGGCTCGGGACCCGCACCGACCCCGACAACAAGCACATGGGCATCACCCTGATGCTGGTGCCCCTCGATCAGCCCGGCATCACCGTCGACGGCATCTGGACCATGGGCGACGAGCGCACCAACTCGGTTTTCCTCGACAACGTGTTCGTTCCCGACGACTACGTGGTGGGCGAGGTCAACCACGGGTTCCGCTACATCAGCCAGGCCCTCGACCTCGAACGCTTCACCATGTTCACGTTCTCGCCCATCAAGCAGCGCCTCGACCTGCTCACCGAATGGGTGAAGGACGCCGAGCGCGACGGCGAGGCGGTGCGGTCCGATCCCCGGGTGCGGGCCCGTCTGGCCAACCTGCACGCCGAGGCCGAGGTGGCCCGGGTGCTGGGCCTGAAGTTCGTGGCCGAGGCGGTGAAGGTCGAGCAGGCGGTGCGCGAGGGCAAGGAGGGCTTCCAGCCGCCGACGGTGGCCGCCTCGGAGTACAAGCTCTACGCCACCGAGCTGTCCAAGCGCCTGGCCGACGCGTCCATGGACATCGCCGGGCCCGGGGCGCAGCTCCGGGTCCACACCTCCGACGCCCCCATGGACGGCCGCTCCGAGTCGACCTACCGCTTCACCGTGATCGACACCATCGGCGGAGGCTCCTCGGAGATCCAGAAGAACATCATCGCCCGCCGGGGTCTCGGACTCCCCAAGAACTTCTAGACGTGACGCTGTGACGCCAGGATCTCAGACCTCGGAGCGCACCGCCGCGCTGGCAGGAGTCCGGGTGATCGACCTGGCTCCGGTGGGTCCGGCGGCCCGGGCCACCCGGCTGCTGGCCGACTATGGGGCGGACGTGATCAAGGTCGGCCCCGTGCCCCGCCACGCCACCGTCGCGGTCGTGCCTCCCCCTTACGCCTACAGCGGCTACCGCGGCATGCGCCGCGCGCTGTTCGACCTCAAGAGCGACGAGGGACGCGACGCCTTCCTGGCGCTGACCCGGGACGCCGATGTGGTGGTCGAGAGCTTCCGGCCGGGCGTGGCCGACCGTCTCGGCATCTCCTACGAAGCCGTCCGGGCCGTCAATCAGCGCGTCATTTACTGCTCCACCAGCGGCTACGGGCAGACCGGCCCCCGCCGGCATTGGGCCGGCCACGATCTCAACTACCTGTCGGTGTCGGGCTACGTGCATTGCAGCGGCCGCGACGCCGACGGCATTCCCGCGCTGCCCGGCGCCACCGTGGCCGATATCGCCGCGGGCGGTATGCACGCCGCCATGGCAATGCTGGCCGCTCTGTTGCGCCGCGACCAGACCGGACGTGGCGAGTACCTCGACGTGTCAGTGGCCGACGGCGCGATCGGGATGATGTCGCTATACGCCGACGAGCACCTGGCCACCGGGGCCGAGCCCGGCCCCGGCCACTACATCCTCACCGGCCGCTACGCCTGCTACGGCGTCTACGCCTGCGCCGACGGCCGGTACCTGTCGGTGGCCGCCATCGAGCACGCCTTCTGGGCGAACCTGTGCCGTGAGCTGGGCCTCGAGCGCTACATCGACGCCCAGACCGACGACGCCGCCCAGGACGAGATCCGGACAGCCATCGCGGCCGTGCTGGCGTCGGCCGAACGCGACGAGTGGGTGCAGCGGCTGGGCCCCGCCGACTGCTGCGTGGCCCCGGTGAACAGCGTGTCGGAGGCGGTGGCCGACGAGCAGTACCGGGCCCGGGGAGTGGTTGTGAAGGCCGAGCATCCGACCGAGGGGACGATCGAGCAGGTCGGTCCGGTCTGGGCCGGTGCCGAGCCCGCCGGCTCGCCCTGCGATCTGCCCGACCTGACCCTCACCCACACGGCCGAGCTGCTGGCCGAGGCCGGCTATGACGAGTCCCGCATCGCGGAGATGGCGGCCGCAGGAGTGATCGCATGACCATCGAGATCGACCAGACCGTGCCGGCCGACGTAGCCGAGATGATCGGGCGCCCCCAGTACCCGGACACGGCCGACTTCCCGGCCGAGCTGGGCTACGGCTGGAACACGCTGGCCGCCACCGAGAACGGCAACCCGCTGTACTGGGACGACGGCGTGGCCGGGATGCTGACCGGCGGGAAGATCCTGCCCCTCAGCACCCTGTCGCTGTGGCTGCGCCCCCACCGCTGGTCGCCCGGGGCGACCAGCGAGCAGCGGCCCATGCAGTCGCATTTCGATCTCAAGGACCGCCTGGGGCTTCCCGAGGGGATCATGAGCGACAACACGGTCGTGTTCCATGATCCGGTGCGCCCCGGCGACGTGATCAGCCATCGCCAGGTCGTGAAGTCGCTGAGCGGCCCCAAGACCACGTGGCTGGGCACGGGCCACTTCTGGGTGATCGACATCGAGTACCACAACCAGGACGACATCCTCGTGGGCGTGGAGTCCTACACCGGCTTCGGCTACCGCCGCGCCGACAGTCCCGCCGCTTCGCCGTCGAAGTCCGCCGGCGAGCCATCCGGTTCCGAGCTGGACGCGCCCCCGCCCGAGGCCAAGCCGGACCCCACCCACGACCAGGTGTCGGTGGGCGACGCGCCGCCCGACCTCGTCCACGACGTGACCGCCACCACCGTCGTTCTGGGTGCTCTGGCCAGCCGAGACTGGCGGCCCATGCACCACGACTACCACTTCGCCACCGAGCGCAACGGAACCCGGGACATCTTCCTGAACACGCCCAACCAGCTCGCCTGGATCGAGCGGGCCGTCACCGACTGGACCGGGCCCCGGGGCCGGCTGGGACGGGTCTCGTTCCGTATGCAGGACCCGGTCTTCCCCGGCGACACCATGACCATCTCGTCGGTGGTCACGGGCGTGCCCGTCGACGACTCCGGCTGCGGCTGGGTCGACCTGGATCTGGTGCTGCGGGCCGGCGACCGCGTCTGCACGACCGGGAAGGCCAAGGTGGCCCTGCCGATGTCGGCCGCCGACAATCCGTGGCAGCGCCACGGCGAGGACTGGAACCCGTGATGTCCCCGTCCTTCGACCAGGCTTGCGGGAGGCGTTGATGCTCGACCTCGACTTCACCCAGGAACAGGAGATGCTGCGCGACATGGTGCGCGGCCTGTGCGCCGAACTCTCGCCGCTGGAGCGAGTACGGGAGCTCGAGGACGACCCCGACGGCATCCACCGGGAGCTCTGGCAGCGTTTCGGGGAGCTGGGCCTGTGCGGCCTGATGGTCCCGGAGAGCACCGGCGGCTCCGGGATGAGCCTCCTCGACGGGGTCGTGCTCTACGAGGAACTGGGGCGCTCGCTGGCCCCGCTGCCCCATTTCGTCAGCTGCGTGCTGTCCGCCGCGGCGATCTCCGAGGCCGGATCTCCTTCCCAGCAGGCCGAGCTGTTGGGCGGCATCGCATCGGGCGAGACCATCGCCACCGTCGGGTGGCTGGAGCCGGGCGGCGGCTACAAGCCCCGCGGCGTGCAACTGGCAGCACGGGCCAACGGCGACGGCTTCGTGCTGGACGGCTCCAAGGAGCATGTCCAGTTCGCGGCAGCCGCCGATCTCATCGTCGTGCTGGCCCGCAGCGGCGACCGTGACACCGACATCGACCTGTTCGTGGTGGAGGCGGAAGCCTCGGGCCTGAGCCTCGATCAGCGGATGTCGATCTCGTCGGACACCCAGTACCTGGCCTCCCTCGACGGCGTGCCCGTTCCCGCCGGCGCCCGCCTAGGCCGCGCCGACGCTCCCGTGGGAGCCGGTTGGGAGGCCTGGCAGCACGCCATGCACTCCGGTGCGATCCTGGCCGCGGCTCAAGCCGTCGGCGGCGCCTCGGCCGCCCTGGAGATGACCGTCGAGTACGCCAAGGAGAGGCGCCAGTTCAACAAGGCCCTGGCCGAGTTCCAGGCCATCTCGCACTACCTGGCCGACGCCCGCACCGCCCTCGACGGGGCCCAGCTGCTGGTGTACGAGGCGGCGTGGGCCCACAGCACCGGCCGCTCCACCGATCGGCTGGCCCCCATGGCCAAGCTGTTCGCCTGCCGGACCTACCGGGAGATCACCGCCATGTGCCAGCAGGTGTTCGGCGGCATCGGCTTCACTGTGGAGTACGACATTCAGCTCTACTTCCGCCGAGCCAAGCAGCTCCAGCTCTCCTGGTGGGACCAAGCCGCCTGCGAGGACCGCATCGCCGACGCCGTCCTGGGGCCCAGCTAGCCGGCACCGTCGATGGGCGAGCTGGACGACTTCAGCCGCCTCAAGGCACTGCGGGCCGCCGCGGCACCCTTTGCCCTGCTGACAGCGCGGCGGGTGGATCTGCTGCTGGGCGGATCCGTGACGGTGGCCGCAGTGAGCGGGCTCGTGTCCTGGGGCGTGGGTAGCGGCTGGGCCCGCTGGGTGACGATCATTCATGCACTGGCCGGTCTGAGCCTTCTGGCCCTCGCGCCGTTCAAGCTCAGGGGCTCGGTGCGCACCGGCCTGCGCCGCCGCCGGGTCACCCGCTGGCTGTCGGTGCTGATGGGCGTACTGGTGCTGGCCACCGTCGTCCTAGGGATCCTGCACGCCACCGGCCTATGGCACGGGGTGGGTTACTGGTCGGCGCTGTGGACCCATTTCCTGCTGGCCGCGCTGCTGGCACCGCTGGTGGTGTGGCACATCGCCAGCCGGCCCGGCCGTCCCCGCGTGGCCGATCTGGATCGCAGGACTCTGATCGGCGGTGGTGCCGCGGTCGCGGCCGCCGGCCTCGCCTACGGGGTCCAGCAGCTCGTGGTGGGCGACAACCGGCGCTTCACCGGCTCCCACGAGATCGCCTCGTTCAACCCCGCGGAGATGCCGACGACGATGTGGCTCAACGACCGCTCACCCCGGGTGCCGGTCTCCGACTGGGAACTAACCATCGCGGGGGAGCCGATGGCGCTCGAGGCACTGCACGCCCGAGCCGCACCCCTACAAGCCGACCTCGACTGCACCGGCGGGTGGTGGAGCCGCCAATCGTGGGACGCGGTGTCGCTGGCCGAACTGATGCCGCCGGTGGACGCGCCCACGCTGGAAGTCACATCGCTGACCGGCTACAGCCGCCTATTCCCGGCCCGCGACGCCGACAACCTCTACCTGGCCGTCGGCTACAACGGCGAGCCCCTGCGCCGGGGCCACGGCGCGCCGGTCCGCCTGGTGGCACCGGGACGCCGGGGCTTCTGGTGGGTCAAGTGGGTGAGCCGTATCGATCCCATCGACCGCCCCTGGTGGCTTCAGCTGCCCTTCCCGCTGGAGTGACCGGCCCTCAGCAGTCGCCCGCCGTCAACCCACCGGCAGTCAGCGGACCCGCTCGATGTAGCGGTTGACCAGGTTCTCCAGCGCCTCCTGGCGCCCTGAGCGGGGCGCGGGATCGATCTCGCCGCCCGCCACCAGACCGTGCAGGTCGGCCAGCGACCGCTCCCCCGCCATGATCGCCCGGCCCAGTTCGCTGTCCCAGCCTCCGTAACGAGCGGCCCGCAGATCCTCCAACGCGCCGTCGGACAGCATGGCGTGAGCCACCAGCAGCGACCGGGCCAGGGTGTCGATTCCCCCTATGTGGCCGTGGAACAGGTCGGTACGGTCGATCGACTGGCGGCGCAACTTGGTGTCGAAGTTGAACCCCCCAGTGGTGAACCCACCGGCTCGCAGGATCTCGTAGACGCCGAGCGCCATCTGGTCGACCGAGTTGGGGAACTGGTCGGTGTCCCAGCCCAGCCGGTCGTCGCCCCGGTTGGCGTCCACCGACCCGAAGATCCCCGCCGCCGCGGCCACCGCCACCTCGTGAGCGAAGTCGTGGCCCGACAGGGTGGCGTGGTTGACCTCGATGTTGACCTTCACCTCGTCGGCGAGCCCGTGGCGCTGCAGGAAGGCGTGAACCGTCTGGCTGTCGTGGTCGTACTGGTGCTTGACCGGCTCCTGGGGCTTGGGCTCGATGAGGATGGTCCCGTCGAATCCGATGGCGTGCTTGTGCTCCACCACCATCGTCAGGAACCGGCCGAGCTGGTCAAGCTCGCGGCCCACGTCGGTGTTGAGCAGGGTGTCGTAGCCCTCCCGGCCGCCCCACAGCACGTAGTTGGCCCCGCCGAGCCGGTGGGTGGCCTCCAGGCAGTTGCGGACCTGGGCCGCGGCCCGGGCGAACACTTCCGGGTCGGGGTTCGTGGCCGCGCCGGCCATGTAGCGGGGGTGCCAGAACAGCCGGGCCGTGCCCCACAGCAGCCGCACCCCAGTGCGCTCCATGTGGGCCGCCGCCTCGTCGACCATGGCCGCGAGGTTGGCGCTCTCCTCCGCGAAGTCGGAGCCCTCGGGGGCGATGTCGTGGTCGTGGAAGCAGAAGAACGGCGCGCCGAGCTTCTGGAAGAACTCGAACGCGGCCGTCATCTTGGTGCGGGCCGCGTCCATCGGGTCGAGCGTCGGGTCCAGCCAGGGCCGGTCGAAGCCGCCGTCGCCGAACACGTCGTTGCCCGGCCAGTTGAACGAGTGCCAGTAGCACACGGCGATGCGGAGGTGCTCGGCCATGGTGCGCTCCCCCACCACCCGGTCGGCGTCGTACCAGCGGAACGTGAGCGGATCCTTGCTGTCCGGCCCGGCGTAGCGGACCGGCTCGGGAACCTCGGTAAAGAACTCAGCCACGGCGCGATACTAGGCATCACCACCGATGCGACTTACTTGTCTATTAGTGGTGGCCGTGCTGGCGGCTACGGCGTGCTCGGATGAGCCGCCCGCGGGCGACGACCTGGCCGATGAAGTCGCTCAGGCCGAACTACCCCCCACCGACGGCGGCGTAAGCGCCGCAACACCCGACCCATCGCAGCCTGCTCCGGTCGAAGGGAGATACGCGGCGGTGGCGGCCGGTTACTGGCACGCCTGCGCGATCCGCGCCGACGGAACCGTCACCTGCTGGGGAGCGAACCAGGCGGGTGTGTTGGATGCTCCCTCGGGAAAGTTCTCGACGATCGCGGCCGGCCACGAGCACAATTGCGCCATCACCGTCGGCGGCACCATCGAGTGCTGGGGCTGGGACAACCTTGGCACAACCGACCCGCCCGACGGGCATTTCACGGACATCTCGGCCGGTCGCTACCACACGTGCGCCCGGCGCATCGACGGCGACATCGAATGCTGGGGTGGCGACTACGCCGAGGCCCTCACTCCTCCCGGTGGACACTTCGCGGCGGTGGACACGGCCGGCAGCCATGCCTGCGTACTGCGCGACGGCGGAACCGTTCAGTGCTGGGGACTGGACGACAACGGCTCAACCAGGGCACCCGGCGGAGCCTTCACGGCTGTCTCAGCTGGACTCTCGCACGTCTGCGGCATCCGCACCGCTGGCACCATCGAATGCTGGGGCAACCCCTTCGGAGATGTCTTGGACGCTCCCGGCGGGCAGTTCAGCGCCGTTTCCGCCAGCATCGAGCACTCTTGCGCGGTCGGCATCAATGAGTCCGTCGAGTGCTGGGGCTCCAACGCCTTCGGCAAGGCCGCTCCGCCCGATGGCCGGTTCCAGACGGTGTCGGCCGGCGGAGAGCACACCTGCGGGTTGCGCACCGACGGGGACATCCAATGCTGGGGCCGACGTTTCGGGGCTGGGGCCGACGCGCCGGGCGGAGCGTTCTCCTCGCTCTCAGCAAATGGCGACCACACCTGCGGGTTGCGCACCGACGGCGCCATTGAATGCTGGGGCTCGGACCTGGTGGGGCAGATGGACGCTCCGGCCGGGCGTTTCGGCGAGGTCGCGACGGGGAACTACTTCGCCTGCGGGCTGCGGGACGACGGGACGATCGAATGCTGGGGCTACGACCGCTTCAATGTGCTCGACGCACCTCACGGACGGTTCGATTCCGTTACCGCGGGCATCGGGCACGCTTGCGGGCTGCGCACCGACGGCGCTGTTGAATGCTGGGGCTCGAATTCCCACGGGCAGACGGAGGCACCAACCGGCGACTTCATAGCCGTCTCGTCAGGGACCTCGCATTCTTGCGGCATCCTCACCACAGGTGCACCCGAGTGCTGGGGCAACCCTCATGCGGGGACGCTCAGCCCGCCCGAGGGACCCTTCCGCTCGGTCGAGTCCGGCGAGAGCCATACCTGCGGGCTGCACGCCGACGGCACCATCGAATGCTGGGGCTCAAATCTCGACGGCCAACTCGACGCACCCGGCGGCACGTTCAAGGCTGTGTCAGCGTCGCCGGAAGGGCACTCGTGCGGTCTCCGAACGCAGGGCACGATCGAATGCTGGCCCTGGAGCGAAGCCATCCCGGGCGGCCACTTCACGGCTGTCGAAGTTGGCCTGGGCTACACCTGCGGGCTGCGCGTCGACGGCCCTGTCGAATGCTGGGGTTCGTTGCAAGCGCCGCCGGAGGGAGTGACCTACACCGGCTGACAACCCGAATTGGCAGCCACCAACGCCCATACGGGACTCCACCGCTGCCAATTCCCTCGGGGCTGTTGGCGTGGGGGGCGGGGCATACTGAGTCGTGTCCTGGTGGCGGAGGCTCGATCCGGGCCGGATTGCGATCCTGGCCGTGCTGGTGCTGGGAGTGGCCGCGTTCTTGACCCGGGGCCAGTGGCTCGGCACCGTCGAGACCGCCGTAGATGTCGCCGTGGATGCCGTCGACGTCGCGGTGGACGGCGAGATCGACGACGATGACCTGGTGACCGGGGGCGAGGTGGTCGCCCCCCCGGTGGTGGACGCTGAGGATCCAGAGGACTTCGACGTCGAGACCGAGCGGCTGTACCGGATCGTGCCCGGGGCCGGATCCCGGGCCAGCTACCACATCGAGGAACGCCTCGCCGGGCTATCACGCACCACAGTGGGCGCCACCTCCGTCATGGCCGGCGAGATCGCGGTGAACCTCGTCGATCTCGCCGCCAGCCGGGTCGGTGAGATCGTGATCAACGTGGAGATGTTCCAGTCCGACTCGGCCCTGCGCGACAAGCGCATCCGCCACGACTACCTGGAGTCGAGCCACTGGCCCTTCGTGCGGTTCCGGCCAACGCAGATCGAGGGCCTCGACGCAGACTTCGCCGACGGCCTGTCCTACGGGATCGCCGTCACCGGCGAGCTCACCGTCAAGGAGACCACCCGCACAGAGACCTTCGCCGGCACCGTCACCGTCACCCCCGACGCGCTCGTCGCGACGATGTCAACCACCGTGCTGACCAGCCACTACGACGTCGGTCCGATCAACATCGCCCGCCTCGTCCACACCTCTGACGAGGTAATCCTGACCTTCGAGCTGCTCGCCGATCGCGTCGAGTTCGGCTCGGAGCCGACCGGCGACCTGCGCCGCGAGATCCCGGCAACCGAGTTCGCCAGCGGCAAGTTCGCGGCCACGGTGCAGCCCATCCTCGAGACACGCTGCGTGAGCTGCCACACTACGAACGGCCCGGCCTGGAGCACTCTCGCCCTCGACACCGCCGGCGACGCGGCCGCCATCGCCGACGACATCGCCTTCGTCACCGGGATCGGCTTCATGCCGCCGTGGCTGCCCTCGGACCTGAGCCCGGAGTTCGTGCACGACTGGTCGCTCAGCGACGACGAGATCGCAGCCATCAAGGCGTGGGCCGACGCTGGCGGCGGCCTCGATGTTCGGCCCAGCACGCCGCTGGTGGCCCGCGCCCAGGCCATCATCCCGGTGGAGGAGGACCTCAAGATCGGGCCCCGTGACGGCCTGTACACGGGATACTCCCGGCCCGACGGCTGGCCGGTCAAGAAGGACGACTATCGCTGCCAGGTCCACGAGGTGGCCGATCCCGAGGGCGACGGCACCTGGGTCAAGGGCTTCGAGTTCCGACCCGACCAGGTGGAGGTGGTGCACCACGCCATCGTCTACCGGGTGCCGGCCGCGGCGGCTTCCGAGATCTCGGCCAGGATCGCGGCTGAGGACGAGATCGAGGCCGCCAAAGGCTTCTCCGACGAGCCCGGCTGGACATGCTTCGGGCTGTCGGGGCTCCAGACCCGGGGTGTGTACTCGATCCAGGGATGGGCGCCAGGCCAGTCGCCGACCATCTACCCCGACGGGTACGGCATCTACCTGTGGCCCGGCGACATGATCGTCAACCAGATCCACTACCACTACGACCACGACACCCCGGCCGACGGCTCGTGGATCATCCTCGACACCGCCGCCGACGCCGAGGTGGCCGCGGGCATCACGCACATAACCGGCGACAGCTACCTCACCCCGGCCGAGGTGCCCTGCACGCCCGAGGAGGCCGCAATCGCGGCCGAGCGGGCCGCCACTATCGACGGCTACGTCAACCTGTGCCTGCGTTCCAACGTGCTCGACGAGATCGCTCAGAAGTACGACGCGTTCGCCCGCTTCATCCCCGACGCCCTCCTGGCGGGATGCAACGGCACCGTCGACGACTACGACGACCTAGACGGCAGCATCGGCTACAGCTCCTGCGACCTGCCGGCCCGAGACACCGGCACCATCCACACCGTGCTGGGCCACATGCACGAGTTCGGCGCGGCCTACCGCATGACGCTGCATCCCGACACGCCGGAGGAGCGGATCCTGCTCGACATCCCGGTGTGGGACTTCGAGTGGCAGCTCAACTACGAGCCGGTGGAGAAGATCCGCATCGAGCGGGGTGACATAGTGCGCTTCGAGTGCTGGTGGGACCGGACGCTGCAGTTCATGCCCGAGCCCCGCTACATCACCTGGAACGAGGGCACCGTCGACGAGATGTGCTTCTCCAGCATCGCCGTGCTCCCCGACGCCTGACCCCCTCCCGGCGCCGCCCCGACGGTCCGCGGCGGCGCTCCCGGCTACGGTCCTGTCGTGGGGCTGCGAACGGCAGCTGTCGTCGCGTGCGCGCTCGTGCTGGTGGCCACCGCGTGCTCGAATGAGGGCACCGCAGAGTCGGATCCCCCCGGTGCCGAAGCGGGCGACCCCATCGAGTCCGGCGACGGGCCGCACCAGCCGGAGCACCTCGGCCCAGGTCGGTTCGCCGCGGCGGCCGCAGGCAGCCGCCACACCTGCGCGCTGCGCACCAACGGCACAGTCGTGTGCTGGGGTGCCAACAACAGCGACCAGATCGACGCGCCCGCCAGCAGGTTCACCGCCCTGTCCGCCGGACGGCGACACACCTGCGGGCTGCGGGTTGATGGCGCCATCGAGTGCTGGGGTCTGGACTTCCTGGAACTGCTGCGCACCCCCGGCGGGCAGTACGTGGCGATAACCGTGGGCGACAGCCACTCCTGCGCGGTGCGGGTCGACGGCGACATCCAATGCTGGGGCAGCGCCAAGACTGAGGCGGTGACCGCGCCCGGCGGGCACTACATCTCGGTCGCGGCCGGTTTCGGGCACTCCTGCGTACTGCGGGGCACCGGAGGGGTCCGGTGCTGGGGCGACAACCATTGGGGCCAGACCGACGCCCCAGCCGGGCAGTTCGTGTCGATCTCGGCGGGTGGCGACCAGTCCTGCGGCTTGCGCAGCGACGGCACCGCTGAATGCTGGGGTCGCAGCTTCACCGGCGAAGGGAACGCTCCGGGCGGCCGGTACAGCATGATCGACACCGGCGGACGTCACTCCTGCGGGGTGCGCACGGACGGGACGCTCGACTGCTGGGGCGCCAACCACTGGGGTCAGACCGACCCGCCCGAGGGCCGGTTCCGGTCGGTGTCCACCGGATGGGACCACTCCTGCGCGGTGCGGCTCGACGGCAACATCCAATGCTGGGGCCGGCGCTTCGCCACCAGGCTGGATGCACCATCCGGCGCGTTCGGCGCAGTGGCGACCGGCGGCGAGCACGGCTGCGCGATCCGGGCAGGCGGCACCGTCGAATGCTGGGGTCAGAACAGCTACGGCCAGGCCGACGCCCCCGGCGGGCAGTTCGCGCAGATAACGGCAGGCACCAGCTTCTCCTGCGGCTTGCGCCCCGATGGAGCCGTCGAATGCTGGGGCGTCGGTCCTCCCGGCTCAACAGATCAGGTGCAGGCCGTCCTGGAGCGCATCGTCGCCTCCCACGATCGTCCCCTAGGACCCGCTCCCGGAGCGATCCGAGCGGTCCACGCAGGGGGCAGCCAAGCCTGCGTCTTGGACGCCGAGGGCATGGCCCTGTGCTGGAGCAACCTCCAAGCATCAAGCGACAGTTCCCCCGTCCTTGTGCTGGGAGGAGCCGGCGGACTCGACGAGCCTCTCACCGTGCTGGCGGTCGGCAACCGCCGCGCCTGCGGGCTGCGCACCGACGGCACCATCGAATGCTGGGGATCCCGGGGAGAAGCGTGGGGCCCCGAACCCGCCGGGCGCTTCCGCGGCCTGTCCGTGGGCTCTAGCCACTCCTGCGCCATCCGCACCGACGGCACGATCGAATGCTGGGGCCTCGGCCACGGGGGACTCCTCAACGCACCCGACGGTTCGTACAGCTCCGTCTCGGCCTCCCGCAACCACTCCTGCGCGGTACGGGTCGACGGCAACGTCGAGTGCTGGGGCCTGGACTATTCGGGGCTCCTCGACGCGCCCAACGGCCCGTTCACGACAGTCTCCGCGAGCCCGAGCCACTCCTGCGCCATCCGCACCGACGGAACGATCGAATGCTGGGGAACCTTCCGGGCCCCACCGCAGGGCGTGGCCTTCCACTGATAGAAGCGTCGCTCAGCAGGTACTCGGAGTAACAATGCAGGCACTCGGGACGGAACATTCGAAAGGGCGGTTGCGATGACGGGCACGCTGGTGGGGGCGGTGGAGGCCGGCGGGACCAAGTTCCGATGCGCGGTGGTGTCGTCAGACTTGAAGATCGTCGACTCCCGCTATGTGCTGACAACGGACCCCGACACGACGCTGGCAACCGTTGCGGAGTTCTTCGGACGGTCCAAGCCGGTGGCTGCGCTCGGAATCGCCTCGTTCGGCCCGGTCGACCTCGATCCGGGCTCCCCCGGCTACGGGTCGATCACCGACACTCCCAAGCCTGGATGGTCCGGAGCCCCGATCCTGGGCCGGCTGTCTGAGGCGCTGAGCGTGCCGGCCGGCATCCAGACCGATGTGGAGGCGGCCGCGGTGGCCGAGCAGGCCCTGGGGCCGCCTATGGCGCGTCGACTTGCCTACGTAACCGTGGGCACCGGGATCGGCGCTGCGATAGCGGTCGACGGCCTGCCATGGCGGGGCCGCCACCACAGCGAGCTAGGGCACATCCCGGTTCGCCGAGTGGCCGGCGACGACTACCCGGGCCGCTGCCCGTTCCATGGCGACTGCCTGGAGGGCATGGCCTGCGGACCGGCCATCGCCGAGCGTTGGGGCATCGACCCGACCGATGCTGGCGGGCGCGACGACATCTGGCAGTTGGAGGCCTCGTACCTGGCCCAACTCGTGCGGGTGCTCGCCTACTCGTTCGCCCCTGACCGGGTCGTGTTCGGAGGCGGCGTCGGCGCCCGTCCGGGCCTGGCTGAGATGATCAGGGCTGCGACCCGAACTGAACTCGGCGGCTACGCCGACTACAGCACCGGCGACGACGCATTCGTGATCGCCCCCGCTCTCGGCAACGACTCCGGCCTGCTCGGTGCGGCCCTCCTCGCCCGATCGCTCTAGGCCCGCCTATCCGCTCGGCCTCTAGGGGGCGGCGATTAGGCGGCCCAGATCGGCCAACTGCTCCTCGGCGTGGCCGAGGGTGAGCTCCATGTGGCGGGCGGCCAGGAAGTGGCGGTGCAGGGGATAGTCGCGGTCGACGCCCACCCCGCCGTGGACATGGACCGCGGCGTGCACCACCCGGAAGCCGCCCTCTGAGGCCCAGTACTTCGCTATGGCGATCTCGCGGTCGGCGGGCAGGCCGGCCGACAGGCGCCACGCGGCCTGGTAGGCGGACAGCCAGATGGCCTCGGCGTCGATGTAGGAGTCGCCCGCCCGCTGGCTCACGGCTTGGAAGGTGGCGATCGGGCGGTCGAACTGGTGACGCTGCTTGGTGTAGTCGGCGGTCAACTCGATGGCGGCCCGGGCCGCGCCCGACATCGTCATGCACAGCCCGACATTGGCGTGCCGCTCGATGAATCTCACGATCTCGGTGCCGTCGGCCGCGCCCGCGCCGAGCAGAGACCCGGCATCCACCCGCACACCCGACAGCTCGAAGCGGGCCTCGGGACGGCCCGTGGTCACCCCTACCGGGATGCGCTCCAAGCCTTCGGCGCCGGTCGGCACGATGAACACGCCCACTGCGCCGTCGTCGAGACGGGCGGGCACCAGCGCAACGTCGGCGTCCAGGCCGCCCGCGACCAGCACCTTGGTGCCGTCGAGAACGAACCCGCCGTTGTCCGAACGGGCCGCCGTCGTCGGTTCGACGGGATCGGTCCCGTCCTCGGCCAGTGCCGCGCAGGCCAATACCGAGCCATCGGCCATACCGGGAAGCCAGATCTCCCGCTGACCGGTGGTGCCGAAGGCCGCCACCGGCATGGCCACCATCACCGCGGTCGTCAGCAGCGGCACCGGGGACGCCCGCCGGCCGACCTCCTCCAACGCAACCGCGGTGGCCAGGAAACCGAG
The DNA here is from genome assembly GCA_009835735.1 of Acidimicrobiaceae bacterium. Classification (GTDB taxonomy): domain Bacteria; phylum Actinomycetota; class Acidimicrobiia; order Acidimicrobiales; family Aldehydirespiratoraceae; genus Aldehydirespirator. The sequence goes on along the minus strand of VXWX01000031.1, from coordinate 12,200 downwards.
GCCGAGCCCGCCGTGGGTCTCGGGGATCGACGCGCCGACCACACCGGTGGCGGCCAGCGCAGCCCACGCCTTGCGGTCCACGTGGTCGCCCTCGGCGGCCAGTGCCCTGAGACGCTCATGCGACGACATGTCGTCGAGGACCTGCGCGGTCAGGTCCCGGATGGCCTGCTCTTCCTCGCCCAACTCGAAGTCCACGGCTCGCTCCCGGTCGTTCCTAGCGGGAGGCTCGGGGGTAGCCCAGGCCGAACTGCGAGATCAGGTCGCGCTGCATCTCGTTGGTGCCGCCGCCGAAGGTGAGGATCACCGTCGAGCGGTACATCATCTCCAGGCGGGACAGGTACCCGGGCGAGCCCTCGACGACGTAGGCCCGCTGGCCGTACACCTGCATCAGCCTGCGGTAGGCGTCGACGTAGAACTCGGTGCCCGACACCTTCACCGCCGAGGAGTCGGCCACGAAGGCGGCAATGGTGGCCATGTCGGGCTCGGCCCCGTCGATCCGGTTGGCCACCGTCCAGGCCACCTTCCAGTTGGCCAGACGCAGGAACTCGAGCCGGGCGGCCACCTCGGCCAGGTTGCGCTGCACCCACGGCTCGTCGATCACGTAGGAGCCGTCAGCCCGCTTGGCCGACTTGGCCCACTCGACGCACTCCTCCAAGCGCTTGGTGACCATCCCCGACGAGCAGATCGTCACCCGCTCCCGGTTGAGCTGGCTGGTGATGAGGCCCCAACCCCGGTTCTCCTCCCCGATCAGGGTCGACGCCGGCACTCGGCAGTCGTCGAAGAAGGTGTGGTTGATGTTGTGGCTCGACAGCAGGTCGAGGGGCTCGATGCTGATGCCGGGCGTGTCCATGGGGATGCAGAACAGCGAGATGCCCTTGTGCTTGGGGACCTCGGGGTCGGTTCGGGCCGCCAGCCAGATGTAGTCGGCGTCCTTGGCCAGCGACGTCCACGTCTTCTGGCCGTTGATCACGTAGGTCTCGCCGTCGCGCACCGCCCGGGTGGTGAGCGAGGCCAGGTCGGTTCCGGCGTCGGGCTCGGAGTAGCCGATGCAGAAGGTGAGCTCGCCGCCGGCGATGCGGGGCAGGAAGAAGTCCTTCTGCTCGTCGGTGCCGTACTGCATGATGGTCGGGCCGACGGTGTTGATGGTCAGCATCGGGATAGGCGCACCCAGCGCCACCGACTCGTCGAACACGATGAACTGCTCGACCGCGGACATGCCGCGGCCGCCGTACTCCGTCGGCCAGCCGACGGCCAGCCAGCCGTCGGTTCCCATCTGGCGCACGATCCGGCGATGCACCGGCCCGGTGCCGTCCTCCGCTCCCAGGGCGTCCCTCACGTCGTCGGTGAGCAGATCGGCGTAGTAGGCCCGCAGCTCGCCCCGCAGCGCCTCCTGCTCAGCCGTGTAACCGATGTGCATCGTCCATCCCAACCAGTCCTGACCGAACGCTATCGGCATCTTCCACCGCCAGAGCGGCGGCAACTACCGTTGGGAGCACCGACCGACCCCCGGAGCGATGACGGTTACCGAAGCAGATCCACTCGCGATGTTCCCTCCGTTGCCGGAGCGCCGATTCGACATCATCTACGCCGACCCGCCCTGGGACTACAAGGGTCAGCTGCAACACGCCGGCGCGAGCAACGGCGACAGCGGCGGCGCAGTGCGCCACTACCCGACCGTGCCCCTTCAAGCCCTCCGCCAGCTACCAGTGCTTGACGTAGCGTCGGACAACGCCCTGCTGTTCTTGTGGGCTACCAGCCCGCATCTGGACCAAGCCATCGACCTGGGCACGTCATGGGGCTTCAACTGGGCGACAGTGGCGTTCGTGTGGGACAAGTGCAAGGTCAATCCTGGCTTCTACACGATGTCGCAGTGCGAGCTGTGCCTTGTCTTCAAACACGGCAAGATCCCCTGGCCTCGCGGTGCCCGCAACGTGCGTCAACTAGTGCGCGAACCGCGGCGCGAGCACAGCCGCAAGCCTGACGAGGTGCGTCACCGGATCGAGGCGATGTTCCCGGCCATGTCCAAGATCGAGCTGTTTGCCCGCACCCGTGTGCGCGGATGGCACTCGTGGGGCTTGGACGTCAACGGCTCCTATTCGTAACGGGTTCCGTTGGCCTTGATGTAGTCGAGCCACAATGAGCCCGCGTCGGGGGCCAACTCGCCGGGCCGGTAGGTGACCGCCTCGAGCTGGCCCGAATAGGGGAACGGACCGTGACGCTCGTAGACGTCCCAGCTGACAGGCGAGCGGCGGTCGATGCCGACGTCGATGCCCTCGAACGGCGCCATGGCCATCAGCGACACCAGGCCGGGAGCCTCCCCCACCGGCTCGCCGTCCACGCCGACCGAGGCGTTCCACGTGAGGCTGCCCGGATTCTCCACGGACAGTCGCACGCTCGACGCGCCCTCGACCAGCGGGCCGCAGTCCACCACACTCATGTCGCCGTAGGCGTTGTGGGCGAGGAACAGCCGATCGTCCTGCACGTACAGCATGTAGCCGCCGCCCTGGTCGCCGTGAGCCACCAGCACGCCCGCGTCACCCGGCCGCCAGCTCATCGCCACGTCGATGTCGAAGCTCTTCTGGAAGATCAGCTGCTGTGAGCGCCAGCGCTCCAGGGTCGGGGTGCCGGGCCTGAGAGTCGTCTCGGTGGACAGCTCGGCGTACCAAGGCGGTCGCAGGATCCTCAGCAGCGCGTTGCCCTCGTCGAGGGGATACACCTGGTTGGCCCACGCGGCCCGGTCCCAGGCCTGCTGCATCTCCTCCAGCTTCTCGGGGTGCTCGTCGGCTAGGTCGACGCTCTCCGTGGGATCGGTGGCCAGGTTGTGCAGCTCCCAGCGGTCCTGGCTGAAGGGCCGGCGCGGACGGTGGCAGGTGACCACCGACCAGCCGTCGCGGTAGAAGCCGCGGTGCCCGAGCATCTCGTAGTACTGCTCGGGATGGGTGGACGGCGCCGAAGGGTCGCCGAGGGTCGCCGCGAAACTGGCCCCGGCCTGCTCCGGCGCGGCCACGCCGTGACGCGACGTCGGCACCTCCACGCCGCACAGCTCGGCCAGGGTCGGGAACACATCGGTGACGTGCTGGTACTGAGTGCGGATGCCACCGGCCAGCCCGCCCGCGGCGGCTCGGAACCGGGTCGGCCAGTTGACGATGAACGGCACGCTGTGGCCGCCCCGGTGGGTGTTGATCTTGTAGAGCCGGAACGGGGTGCACGACACCATGGCCCAGCCCATCGGGTAGTGGGCCAGCGTCCGGGGCCCGCCGAGCAGGTCGATGCGCTCGTAGTCGGTGTCCACCTGCTCCAGGTCGGTGTCGCGTACCTGGGTGAGCAGGGTGCGGAAGTAGGCCGACGTGCCGGTGTACTGGCCCTCCCGGGAGCCGCCGTTGTCGCTGGTGAACAGCACGATGGTGTTGTCCCACTCGCCGATGGCCTCCAGATGGCGGCGCAGGCGCCCGAAGTTGTGGTCGATGTTGTGGACCATGCCCGCGTACACCTCCATGTAGCGGGCGAACAGTTCCCTGCACCGGTCGTCGAGCTCGTCCCAGGGGCCCACCTCGTGGAGCTCCTCGGTGTTGCGGGGCGGCAGCACCGCGTCGGGAGGCACCACGCCGAGTTCGCGCTGGCGCTCGAAGCGCCGTGCCCTCAGCACGTCCCAGCCCTCGTCGAAGCGGCCCCGGAAGCGTTCGATGTCGGCGGCCGGGGCCTGCAGCGGGGCGTGCACCGCGCCATGGGCGAAGTACATGAAGAACGGCCGGGTCGGATGCGACGACCGCAGCTCATCCACCATCCGCAGGGCCTGGTCGGTCAAGTCGTCGCTGAAGAAGTAGCCGTCCGGATAGTCGTCGACGTCCAGATGGTGGTTGTCCTCGTACAGCCGGTGGGGCTGATGGAAGTTGGTAAACGCGTCGAGGATGCCGTAGTAGCGGTCGAAGCCCCGCTGCAGGGGCCAACTTGACTTGGGAGCGCCGTCGCTGAGGTCTGCGTCCTTGGTGAGGTGCCACTTGCCCAGAGCGAACGTGGCCCAGCCGGAGTCGCGGAAGGCCTCGGCGATGGTCGCCGCGTTGTCGCGCAGCTCGAACGCGTAGCCGGGGAAGCCCGGATCGCCGTGGGGCACGGTGGCCATGCCGGCCATGTGGTGGTTGAGCCCGGTCAGCAGCGACGCCCGCGTCGGCGAGCACATCGGGTTGACGTGGAAGTCGGTGTAGCGCAGCCCCTCGCCGGCCAGGCGGTCGAGCTCTGGAGTGTCGATCTCGGAGCCGTAGCAGCCCAGGTCGGAGTAGCCGAGGTCGTCGGCCATCATCACGATCACGTTGGGGGCTCCGTCCGGCGCGGTCGGCGGCTTCGGCCAATGGGGCTCGGAGGTGGAGAAGATCTTGCCGACGGTGCCCTCGAAGCCCGCGTAGGGCGCGGTCGGATCTACTGCGCCGGGGCTCTCGGCCTCGGAAGAGGCGCCCGTCACGGCTTGAAGAAGGCGGGGCTGGTGGCCTTGGCCGGGATCTCCGCCAGCGGGGTGGCGACCTGCCCCACGCTGGGACCGTGCTCAGCGGCCAGCGGGGCCAGCCGGTCGAGGTCGAAGCCGTACAGTTCGGCCGCGTTGCCGCCCAGCAGCGCCCGCATCTCGCCGGTGTCCCAGTCGCTGAACGCCCGCTGGAGGCTCTCCAGCGAGTACGGGTAGGTGCCCTCGTGGTGGGGGTAGTCGCTGCCCCACATCACCTTGTGCACGCCCACCTTGCGGATGGCGGCCGCCTCGCCCGGTGACGGGAAGCTGGCCCCGATCCAAACGTTGCGGTCGAAGTACTCCGTCGGCTTCAACGGCAGCACGATGTCGGCCGCGAAGCCGAGCTCGCCGACGCGGCCGTGGCGCATCTGGCGGTGGTAGCCGTCCATGCGGCGCAACTCCTCGACCAGCCAGGCCACGCCCTGCTCGGTCATCACGTAGCGCAGGGTCGGGAACCGCTCGAACACGCCCGACATGATCAGGTGGGCCAGGTTGCGGTGCGAGTAGAACGGCACCTCCATCAAGAAGACCACCCCGGCGGCCGGCGCCTTGCCGTAGTCGGGTCCGCCGTTTCCGCCGTGCTGTGTCATGATCAGGTCGAGGTCAGCGGCCGCGGCCCAGAGCCGGTCCCAGCGGTGATCCCAGTAGCCGGGGAGCTCGCTGTCGGGCGGGACGTGCGGCAGCAGGAAGCTGCGGAACCCCTCGGCCGCGGCCCACTCGAGGGTGGCCACTGCGTCGTCGAGGTCCTCGGCGAAGATCTGGGGCAGCCCGCAGCGCTGGTCGGGGTAGCGGGCGCACCAGTCCCGAAGCCAGCGGTTGTGGGCGGTGATCCCCGCGAAGCGGCGCTCGTAGTCGGCCCGGTCCGACGGGGGCCGGGCGATCAGGGAGCCCGTCGGGTAGAACGGCGGGACGGTGTTGGGGAACGTGATCTCGGCCACGACTCCGTCGGCGTACTGCTCGCTCAAGCGCCGGTCGTCGTCCCAGTTGCGGGAGCGCCCGTCGTCCTGGAGGTCGCGGTACGGGTTGCGGTAGGCGCCTCTCCATTCGTGGAACTCGTCGCGCCACGCCGGGTCGAGGTACTCCTCGTAGGCGGCCATGTTGCCGCCCGCATGGCAGTCCGCCGAGATGATCGTGTACCGCTCGGTCGCGTCGCTGTCTGGCCCGCCCATCGGTTGGTGCTCCTCGTTCATGGTCCCGGCAGGCGGGCGGGCGCCGGCTCGACCTAGCGCCGCGTGCGCCGGAATCGCCGTCGCGCTCGCCTGTGGCTCGAAGTGTACGCTGGCAGCCCCGCAGATAGTTCGGAGCCGCGATGGTCTCGGTCGACATGCGCACCCGGCTCGATGCCGACGTGGTCCTTATCGACCCGGTCACGTTCGTGGCCGACGATTTGCCCGACCTCCTCGGCCGCAACGGCCGCCTCGCAGCCCGGGGAGCGGCCCTGGTGGGAGCCAAGGCTCTCGGGATCGACGTGGAGGGCACGGGCTTCACGCTCGTGCCGACCGGACACACCATCGAGCTGCACCGCGGCACCGCCGGCGCCCGGGTGGTGGTGGACCTGGACCGCAGTTCCTTCAGCGACCTGGTGCAGGATCTGCAGACGCCCCAGACCCTGGCCACCTCCCTCGTCACCCGCCTGCCCATGGCCGACCACTTCCGCTGGCTGAAGTGGTGGCCGGTGCTGCGAGCCATCATCGACGGACGCCCCGTCCACGAACCCGGCGACATCGGCTTCCGCGACCGCGACGGCCGGCTGCTCGATCTGGGCCGCCGCTTCACGCCCGACGACGACGATGCCGAGATCGCCCATTTCCTGGGCGAGGCCGGCTTCCTGCACCTTGAGGGCTGGTGGCCCGCCGAGATGATGGCCGAGATCTCCTCCGACATGGACCGGGCCCTGCCCGGCTACCACCCCGACGACGGCCGCAGTTGGTGGGCGACGACCGGCGACGGGTCGAACCGCTGCGTGAGGATGCGCTTCTTCCAGGAGCATTCTCCGGCGGCCCACGAGCTTCTCGGCGATGCCCGACAGGCTCGCATCGGCGCCCTCACCGACGACGGCCACGTCGCCCGGACCCGGGTCCACGGCGAGAACGCCATCGAGGCGCTGGTGAAGCCGCTCGACGTGGTGTCGGGCATCTCCGATCTTCCGTGGCACAAGGACTGCAGCCTGGGACGCCACAGCTATGACTGCTGCGCGATGACGACGGGGATCTCGGTGACGTGCGCCGATGACCGTTCGGGCCAGCTGGCGGTGGTGGCCGGCTCGCACCGGGCCAACGTGCAGCCCAACTTCATCCACCCCTACCTCGACCTTCCCGTCGTGCCGCTGCCGACGCGCACCGGCGACGTCACCGTGCATCTGAGCTGCACGCTCCACATGAGCTACGCCCCTGTCGACCGCGAGCGGCGGGTGATGTACACCGGCTTCTCGCTGCCGGGCGATAGGGGCAACCCAATCGGCGCCGACCTCGGGTCGGTACGCGAGAACGCCCACCACAACGTGAGCCAGACGCCGGCTGCGCTCCAGCACTCGAAGGTCTAGATGGCGGCACCACGCTGCGGTGAGCCGCTCGGACTGAGATGATCAACGCAGAGGTCGTGCACGCCGCCGAGGCCGCCCTGGGCGAAGGCTGCGTGTGGTCGCCGGTCGAGAACCTGCTCATCTGGGTCGACATCAACGGCCAGGCCGTGCATCGCTTCGATCACGACACGAGCCAGCCGGTGGGGCTTTGGCGCTACCCGGACACGGTGGGCAATGCCGCCCCCCGAGCCGGCGGGGGGCTGGCCCTCGGCTTGGGTTCCTCGGTGGCGCTCACCGACCGGGTCGGAGCGATCGAGACCGTGATCGAACTGCCCGGTGAGCCCGAGTCGAACCGCACCAACGACGGTGCGGTCGATCCGCGGGGCCGGCTGTTCCAGGGGACGATGAGCCATGCCGAGCCCGGAGCGCCGGTGGCTTCGCTGTACCGGGTCGACGGCGACGGCACGACTCGGCGGGTGCTCTCCGACGTGATGATTTCCAACGGCATCGGCTGGAGTCCCGACCAGACCACGATGTACTACATCGACACGCTGACCTTCCGGGTGGACCGCTTCGACTACGACCCCGACACCGGCGAGATCGAGGGGCGGCGCCCGTTCGTGACTTTCGACGGCAGCACGGGCGGGCCCGACGGCATGACGGTCGATGCCGACGGATGCCTGTGGGTGGCGATGTTCGGCGGCTATCACGTGCAGCGCTTCTCACCTGACGGTGAGAAACTCGAAGCCGTGATCACTCCGGGCTCGCCCCAGGCCACTTGCTGCTGTTTCGGCGGGCCCGAGCTGGACACTCTGTACATCACCACCGGCCGGGAGCCGATCGCCGGCGTCAGCACCGACGACGAGCCCAACGCCGGTGCGCTGTTCGCTGCCGACGTCGACGCGGTGGGCGTCCCCACCAACCTGTTCGCCGGTTGACGATCCGCGGGGAGGGTCTGCGAGGCCCCGTCCCGGCGGTGACATTGGGCACACCGCGGCCTGTTGGCCCGCGTCACTGCGTATATTCGAGTTCGCCCCCGGTTGCCTTCGGAAAGTCCGCGCCAGCGATGACGATCGAGCTTGCTCCTCTCCCCTACCCACTCGACGGGCTCGCGCCCCACATATCGGAACGCACGATGAGCTTCCACTACGGCCGCCATCACGCCGGCTACGTGGCCAGTGTCAACAGCGCGATCGCGGGGACGGCCCTTGAAGGCGCCTCGCTGGAGGACATCGTGGCCGCGGCCGACGTGCCGTCGGCACTGTTCAACTGCGCGGCGCAGTCCTGGAACCACGCCTTCTACTGGGACTCGATGAGCCCGGGGGCTGTCGATGCACCCTCGGGCGATTTGCTGGCCGCCTTGGAGCGCAGCTTCGGCTCGCTGGACGCCTTCAACAAGGAGTTCGCGGCGGCCGCGGTGGGGAACTTCGCGTCGGGCTGGACCTGGCTGGTGTCGGGCGCCGACGGCCTGCAGATCGTCAACACCGACGACGCCGACACCCCGCTGCGCCACGGCCAGCAGGCGCTGCTGACCATCGACGTGTGGGAGCACGCCTACTACCTCGACTACCAGAACGCCCGAGCCGCTTACGTGGACGCCTTCATCGAGCAACTAATCAACTGGGAGTTCGCCTCAGCCAACTTCGCCGCCGCGGGTTAGTCGTCGACGAGAAGCTCGATCAGCGAGCTGGTGTCCCAGCGGCCTCTGCCTTGGCGCTGGAGGCGGGCGTAGTACTGGTCGATGATCGCGGTGACCGGCAGGGTGGCGCCGGCACGCTCGGCCTCCGCGAAGCAGATGGCAAGGTCCTTGCGCATCCAGTCGAGGGCGAAGCCGAAGTCGAACTCGCGGCGGGCCATAGTCACGCCCCGGTTGGCCATCTGCCACGACCCGGCCGCTCCCTGGGAGATGGTCGCCACCACCTGCTCGACGTCGAGCCCGGCCCGGCGGGCGAAGTCGATCCCCTCGGCCAGGCCCTGCACCAGCCCCGCTATGCAGATCTGGTTCACCATCTTGGTTCGCTGTCCGCTTCCCGGACCGCCCAGCAGGGTGACCGCCTTGGCGTAGGCGTCGATCACCGGCTCCGCTCGGTCGAAGTCGGCCTGATCGCCGCCGCACATGACGGTGAGCACACCGTTCTCAGCACCGGCCTGGCCCCCTGAGATGGGCGCGTCCACGAACCCGACCCCCCGCTCGCCCGCAGCCGCGTGCAGTTCCTGGGCGAGATCCGCCGAGGCGGTGGTGTGGTCGACCAGGACCGACCCGGCCGCCATCGACTCCAGCACGCCGCCGGAACCGAGAGTCACCGAGCGAACGTCGTCGTCATTGCCGACGCACACGAACACGAACTCAGCATCCGCGGCCGCACCTGCGGGTGTCGGCGCGGCCGTGCCGCCGTGCTGGGCCACCCACGCCTCGGCCCTCGACGCCGTGCGGTTGAAGACGGTGACGTCGTGGCCTGCCGAGACCAGGTGACCGGCCATGGGATAGCCCATGACTCCCAGTCCAACGAACGCACAGCCAGCCATAGGGCGCCTCCTTCAGGGGTACAACCTGCGTACCTTACGCTCATGCTGGCCGTACTCATGCGGGACGTGCTCATGCAAGCGCGGATCCGCCGGGCGCGGTCAGGCATCAATCGAGCGGGAGGCTCTCGACGTACGGGGATGACGCGGGCTCACGGATGGTCAGATGCTGACGTGCTAACGACCTGACATTGGCGCGGCGAGCCAGTAGCCGTTCCTCTGGCGGCATCGCCGCTGTCTTGCGCAACGCGCTGGCGACGGCGTTGACCAGCATCTCTGAGGTCTCTGCGACTGTGGGTTCTTCAGGCACGATGGAATCGAGGAGACCCTCCTCTCGCAGCGCCGCGACGTCAGCCGCCTGCCCCCTGACCATGTGTGCCGCCCTCTCGGTGTTGCGGAAGAGAATGGCTGAGGCAGCCTCCGGGGCAATGGGCGCCAGCCACGCGTTCTCAAGGGCGATCACCGAGTCGGCAGCCACGAGGGCGATCGCTCCAGCCCCCGAGCCCTCCCCCATCAGGACTGAGACGGTGGGTATCCGCACCCCTAGGAGCTCGCGAATGAGAGAGCCGACGGAATGGGCGAGGCCTTCGGACTCCTCGTCGACGCCCGCGCCTGCGCCCTTGGTGTCGATGAAGGACACGAGGGGCAGATCCAGCTCCTCCGCGATGGATATCGCCCGCTGCGCCTTGCGGTAGCCGCCGGGCGAGACCTCGGCTCCGCGGCCCTGCGGCCTGCGGAAGCCGACCGCGACTGCGGGCTCGCCCCCGAGACTGGTGAATCCCGTGAGCAGGTTGCGATCGTCAGAACCAGCGCGGTCGCCGCGGATCTCTATCAGGGGCGCTCCTGATGCCTCGATCACCGATTCGATCGACGGGCGGTCACGCTCCCTGGATCGAGTCACGCTGCGCCACGCGTCGGGCGGTTGCTGGGCATGAGTATCAACCGGCGCCGGAACTGTCCGGCTCGCCGAGATCGCGGGGAGCGCAGCCTGAGGGCTGACGATGTCAAGCCACTCAGCTATTCGCGGGGCCAGTTCGCCGGGCTGAACGATGTCGTCGACCAGTCCGCGCCGCAAACCGGCTTCGGCGCTGATCTCATCGCGGGGAAACGGGCGGCCTGTGACTGCCTCCACGATCCGGGGACCCGTGAGCGAGATCGAAGCGCCCGGCGCAGCCCACACAAGATGGCCCTGCGTGCCCAGCGCTGCGAGGGTTCCACCCATCGTGGGATCCATCAAGTAGCTCAGATAGGGAAGCCCGGCCTCGCGGTGTTCGGAGATAGCCGCGCCGATGGACAGCATCTTGATGAAGGCGGGCGTGCCCTCCTGCATTCGAGTCCCGCCCGATTGGCAGATGCTGATGACCGGCCTTCGGGAGACTGTGGCGACCCCGAAAGCGCGGGCTACCCGTTCGGCCGCGGCGATGCCGAGCGTGCCTGCCACGAACTCGTAATCGCTGGAGACCAACACGACCGCGTGGCCACCGATCGCGCCGAAGCCGACTCTGGATGCCTCGGCCAGCGGATCGTCAGCCTGGAGTTCTGCCAGCCGGGAGGCGTAGGCCTGCTCCTCACCGAACGCCAGCGGGTCGGCTGTCACGACTTCCTGCGACCACTCCCGAAAGGTCCCCCCGGTCAGCTCCGCCAGGAAGCTCTCAACTCTTGTCATCGCGGCGCGGAAGGCCCTGATCCGCTCGGCTCGATGAGATCGCGCCATAGGCCGTGGGCGACGGTAGGGCAGAGGGACGAGAACTCACGTCGGTCACGGCCAAATTGCTATCTCCCTGTTGAGTGACTGTCGACACGATCGCTCCATGAGGATCTGCAGATACCTGCAATTGCAGGTCAACGACTCCTACGCCGCAACCTAGTGTCGCCCACGGCGACCCGAGCCGGCACCGTGCCAATCGCCTCAGCCAGCAACGAAGGGGAAGACGATGCCGATTCCTGCACCTGAACTGGACGATCTGCGGGCCATCTCGCAGAGGTGGGGCCTGGACATCGGTGACGGCGACTTGGCGATCTTCAAAGCGCTCATCGAGGGGGCTCTGGGGTCCTACCAGCAGGTGGACGCCATGTACGACGCCTCAAAGCCCTCGATACCCGAGCGGTCGAGCTACCGACCCGACGACGACAACGAGTTGGGCGCCTGGTACTACCGCTGCGACATTCAGGAGTCGGACTCTGGCGCGCTGGCGGGCAAGACGTTCGCCATCAAGGACAACGTCACGGTGGCTGGGGTTCCGATGATGAACGGATCTCGCATCCTGGAGGGCTATGTGCCCTTGCGCGACGCGACAGTGGTTACTCGCATTCTCGAAGCCGGCGGAAGGATCCTGGGAAAGTCGGCGTGCGAGGATCTGTGCTTCTCCGGTGCTAGCCACACCTGTGCCACCGGCCCGATCCGCAACCCGTGGGACACTAGCCGCACTGCGGGCGGCTCCTCGGGTGGTAGCGGTGCCCTGGTGGCGTCCGGTGAGGTGGACATGGCAATCGCCGGGGACCAGGGCGGGTCGATCCGCATGCCGTCGGCCTGGTGCGGCAACGCTGGCTTGAAGGCGACGTTCGGGCTGGTGCCCTATACGGGCGCCTATCCGATCGAGTGGACTATCGACCATCTCGGACCGGTGGCCCGCAACATGACCGATCTGGCCACGTTCCTGA
>VXWX01000056.1:4642-28111 GCA_009835735.1 Acidimicrobiaceae bacterium | reverse complement strand
CGACGTGACGGTCACCCAGGTGGCCACCGTGGCGGAGTTGCGCTACCGCAGCCCCGACCTGAGCAGGCGCGAGCTCATCTCCTCTGGCATCAGGGTCGGGCGGGAGCACATCGCGGCCACCGTCAACACGCTGCTGCTGGCATACGCGGGCGCGGGCCTTCCGCTCGTGCTGCTGTTCGCGGTGTCGGACCAGTCGCTCGCCATGGTGGCCAACTCCGAGCTGATCGCGGTGGAGATTGTCCGGACGCTGTGCGGCTCGCTGGGCCTGGTCGCAGCCGTTCCTGTCACGACAATGCTGGCCGCTCTTGTGAATGCCGGTGCTGGCACCACGGAAGTCGGCACACCCGAATCAGTCGAGCCAGACCCGGAGCCTCAATGGGCGGACTTCGCTCCCGACCAGGACGAGCCCGAATGGTGAGGCGGCCTCGAACTTCAAGCACTCGGCCACCACAGAGGTGGTTAACCCATTGAAGTTCGGCGAATGCGGCCCGGGTTGCTCAGCCGGGCTGCCAGATCATCAGGATCAGCTGAACCGTGAACCCGATCGACAGCAGTGCCGATCCCACCTCTAGGCGCTTTTCCGTCGCCGGGGACGCCCCCTCAATGCCCTGGGCCTTGAGGGCGGGCCTGATCATGCCGTGAAGGACACCGTTCATCACAACCCAGATAACGATGGCGGCGATCACCCAACCCTCCGTCATCGAGATCGCGTCCTCCGACATCTCGACCAGGGCGATGCCCAGCAGGCCGGCCACGATCAGCGCCGGGCCGTACAGGCGGCGTGCGTTGGACGCCATGGCCACGACCAGCTGCTGGTGTGCCGAGCCGCCCGCTGACTGCATCTGCTTGCGCAGCAGCGGATGGACGAACACCGGGGCGACCGCCACCAGGACCGTGAGAACGTGGAGCAGCTCGACGATGTTGTAGGCGGTAGTGCCCGCAGCAATGACCATGGGCCGACTCTATCCCGATGGCCGGTGACCGGCCGGGCGGACCGCTACGGTCCGCTCCGAGCCGAGACTCGTAGCATGGTGGACGTGCCAGACAGCGCCGCCGCGGCTGAAGCCGATCAAGCCGGTCTCCTGCTCGACCGGGCGGAGCTCGCCGAACGGGCCGACGTTCCCGCCTTCGTCGTCGACCTGGTGATAGACGCCGGTCTGCTGGCGCCTCTGGACAACGGCTCTGAAGGCGAGCTCTTCGGCTCCGACGACGTAGACGTCCTGGCCGCAGCCCGAACCCTGGTCGGCGAGGGCGTGGCCATCGAGGAGCTGGCCGCCCTGGCCATGCGCCACGTCACCAACGTCGAGAACCTGATCGACGACGCTATCGACCTGCTCAAACGCCACATCAAGCGGGACAGCCCGGACCGGGCCGCACTGGTCGCCAGCGTGAACAGGCTCGTCCCGGTGGCCACCAAGCTCGTGGTCGGCCACTTCGAGCGGACTCTGTGGGCTAGAGCCATGGCCCGCGTAGCCGACGATCCTGCCATCGCGGCCGGCGCCATCCTCGTCAGGACACGGCGCCTCGACAGGCGCGTCGACCCGCTCGCGGTCTACGGCTCGGCCGGTGCCGACCGCCTGCGCACCGTGTGGCTGCGACCGGACCAAGGTGTGGGTTTGGCGGCCATCGGCGAAGTCGAGGCCATCGAGCCGACCGGCAACGACCGGTTCTCGGCCGCTTCGGCGGCCCGGGCCGTGCTCGCGGCCCGGATCCGGCGCGACGTGACATCAGAGGGGCCGGCCCCGGTGCTGGTGGGCGGGTTCTCGTTCACAGCTAACAGGCAAGCCGCTGGCAACGACACGCAGCCGCCCAGCAACAACGACAGCACCAGTCCACACAGGGGCCCGTCCTGGCGGGGATTCGGAGACTGCCGGCTGGTGCTGCCCGAGCTGACCGTGATCGATCGTGAAGACGGCACCTGGGTGCTGGCCGCCACCCGGGTCGGCCCCGACGGCGACGAAGCAGCCGCCGAAGCCGCGCTGGAGCGGCAGCTGGGAGCCTTCGAGGCGGAGCCGCCGCCGGCCACTACCGACCCGGCCGGCTGGGCTGCCGTCTCGGTGGAATGCGAGCGTGACGACTACTACCAGGCTCTCGTCTCCGAAGCCGTCGCCGCCATCGACCGGGGTGCCTTCCACAAGGTGGTGCTGGCCCGAACGCTCACGTTCGACCGGGGCCTCGACGTCGTCGCGGTCCTCGACCGGCTCCGGCAGCGCAACCCGGCCTGCGCGACCTTCGCGTTCTCGGTCGGCGAGACCACCTTCCTGGGGGCCACGCCTGAGGAACTCGTCACGCTCGACGGCTCGCGGCTCCACACCACTGCTCTGGCCGGGACCGCCCCCCGGGGCGACACCCCCGAAGCGGATGAGCGTCTCGCCGCCGGGCTACTGGCCTCGGCCAAGAACCGGTCCGAGCACCGCTTCGTGGTGGACGGCATCACCGAGGCGCTGACCGGTCTGGGTCTGGTGGACCCGGCGCCGGCGGAGCCGGGGCTGATGCGACTCAATCGCGTCCAGCACCTCCACACGCCCATCACCGCGGAGGTGCAGCGCCGGCGGACAGGAGCGAGCGACATGGATGTGCTGCGGGCCGCAGGCGTGTTGCATCCCACCGCAGCCGTCGGGGGCGCCCCAACCGGCGCCTCCCTTGAGTTCATTGCCCGCCATGAGGGCTTCGACCGGGGCTGGTATGCGGCCCCGGTGGGATGGTGCGACCTCGACGGCAACGGCGAGATGGGGGTTGCGCTCCGTTGCGCGCTGACCGGACCGGAAGGAGCTTGCATGTTCGCCGGGGCCGGGGTCGTCGCCGACTCCCTGCCGGCGGAGGAGCTCACCGAGACGGCGTACAAACTCCGAGCCCTCCTGGACGTAATCGACGAGCGCTGACGCGTGCACGCTGTCGCCCATCCCGCGGCCCAGCCATGACCGACGCCGTCTACCGCACCGTCGCGGCTTTCGCGGCCCGGCTGGCGGCTCTGGGTGTCACCGAAGCGGTGATCAGCCCCGGATCGCGCTCGACTCCGCTGACTCTGTGCTTCGACGCCCAGCCCGGGATGCGCAGCTGGATCCAACTCGACGAGCGCTCCGCAGGATTCTTTGCCCTCGGCATGGGCCGGGCCTCGGGCCGGCCCGCGGTGCTGGTGTGCACCTCGGGAACCGCGGCCGCCAACTATCTCCCCGCCGTGGTGGAGGCCTCCCACGCGGGCATTCCCATGATCGTGTGCACCGCCGACCGACCCCCGGAGCTGCGGGGATGGGGCTCGCCCCAGACCATCGACCAAGTGGACCTGTACGGGACCGCAGTGCGCTGGAGCATCGACCTACCGGTGCCCGACGGTGCCGGTTACGGCGCCGCCGACGGATGGGCTGAGACGGCCGTCGCATCGGCTTCGGGCCGCGACCCCGGGCCGGTCCATCTCAACTGGCCCCTGCGTGAGCCACTGGAACCGGTGTCGACCATTCCAGGGCCGGCGGCATCGTCTGCGGAGAACGGTGCGGGACATGTCGACGAGGACGATGGTCGGGCTCCGCCGGCTGAGTTGGCGCAGTTGGCCGGGATCGTTGCTGAATGTGAGCGGGGTGTGGTGGTGGCCGGGCCGTGGCCGGGCGGGGGATTGGACTGGGAACGGCGCTGGGCCGCCGCAGCCGAGCGGTTCGCGGCCTGGGCCGGCTGGCCCCTCTTGGGCGAGCCCGTCACCCATGTGCGGGGCCGCTCGCACCCGGGCGGCAACCAGGAGCAGTCGGGGTGCGTGGTCGCCACCGCCGATCACCTGCTGGCCGACGAGGCCCTCGGCGAGGCGCTGAGGCCCGATGCGGCCGTTCTGGTCGGGCGCATCGCGACCACCAAGCCGGTCAGGCTGTGGCTGGAGCGAACCCGTCCGCGGCACGTCGTGCTCATCGACCCCGAGGACCGCTGGGAGCACGCCGTGTTCCGGCTCACCGGCCATGTGCCGGCCTCCGTGGAGGCACTGAGCTCGATCACTACCGGTGCTACCCCGCCGGGGCGCGACCGCGATGGCGGCTGGCTCGACACTTGGTCGAAGCTCGACGCCGCCGCCCGCAACGCGGTCGGCGGGGCCATCGACGGCAACCCGCTGCTGTCGGCCCGGACGGCACGGGGCCTCGTTGATGCGTTGCCCGCAAGCGCGGTGCTGGTCGCCACCAACTCGCTTCCGGTAAGGGATCTCGACGCCTACGTGTTCGACACCGGATCGGTCACCTGCAGCGCCAACAGGGGCGCGGCCGGCATCGACGGCAGTGCGTCCACGGCCCTGGGCATCGCCGCGGCCGAACCCGCTCGGACCGTGGCCCTCTACACCGGGGACCTGGCTCTACTCCACGATCTGAGCGGCCTCGCCGCGGCAGCCCGACTCGGTCTGCACCTGATAGCGGTATGCGTGGACAACGACGGCGGCGAGATCTTCTCGCTGCTGCCCGTGGCCAACCGCATTCCGCCCCAGGACTTCGAACGCCTGTTCCGCACCCCGCACGGCGTCGACCTGTGCGGCCTCGACGGGTTCGCCGGCATTCGGGCTGCCCGGGTGTCCACATCCACCGGGTTGGCCGACGCAGTCGGTGCCGCAGCATCGACGCGGGTTCCGGGCGTCGACCTGCTGGTCGTCGGCGTCGACCGCGACGATGATGTGGCTCAGCGACGCGCCCTGACAGCTGCGGCCCAGCAGGCCGCCCGCCAGGCTCTGGCCGGGCTGTAGGGGCACTGGTGAGGACTGATCAGATTTCCAAGATCCGAGCCGGCGGCGTGGAGATGGCCGTGACTGAGAGCGGCCCGGCCGCGGGGGTTCCCGTCGTTGTGCTGCACGGGTTCACCGGTTCGGCCCAGGCCATGGCTCCACTTGCTGAGCCTCTCGCCGCCCGGCTGGCCGCTCGGATCATCTGCCCGGACCTTGTCGGCCACGGACGATCCGAGGCGCCCGGCGACCTCGATCTCTACCGGGTCGAGTCAATGGCCGGGCAGATCGCCGGCCTTGCCGATGCGCTCAACGTTGAGACCTTCCATCTGGTCGGCTACTCGATGGGTGGCCGGGTGGCGCTCAGGCTCGGATGCACTGCATCGCCGCGGCTGCGGTCCCTGACCCTGATCGGAGCCTCTGCCGGCATAGCCGAGCCCGAACAGCGGCGCCAGCGGGCCCAGATCGACGCGGCCCGAGCCGAGCGCATCTTCGCCGACTTCGAGGCCTTCGTGGACGAATGGATGGCCGACCCTCTGTTCGCAGGGCAGGCCGCGCTGGGCGAGACCCACCTGCGAGCCGCCCGAGCCCAGCGCCTGGCGTCCGACCCCCAGGGCCTAGCCCGCAGCCTGCTGGCTGGGGGCACCGGAGCGATGGAACCGCTGCACGAACGCCTGGGGGATTGCGACACGCCCACCCGGCTGCTGGTCGGTGCTCAAGACACCAAGTTCTGTGCCATCGCTGACCAGCTCGCGGCCGGTCTGCCCCGGGCCGGCGTCATCCGCATCGACGGTGCGGGTCACGCTGCGCATGTCGAGCAGCCTGCTGCTGCTGCGGCGGTAGCGGACTTCATTGCGGGAGTCGAGGCAGGCCGGACCGGAGAAGGGGGCAACCGGTGACCGCGTTGCGGATCGAACTCCACCCCTTCCGGCTGGCCTTGACGGCCCCGCTCGTGACCGGCGGAGTCTCGATCCGGTTCCGGGCCGGGTTCTTGGTGGCGCTGCGCGCGGACGGCATCACCGGTTGGGGCGAGGCCAGCCCGCTGCCGGGATGGTCGCGCACCAGCCTGTTGGAGACGGAGGCTGGGCTGCGCCGCGTCCTGGATGGTCTCGACGCGAGCGACGAGACCGCGCTGGAAACGCTCATCGGGGCGATGCAGGACACACCGCACGCCAGAGCAGGCGTCGCGGGTGCCTGGGCCGATCTCCAGGCCCGCCGGGCGGGTCGGTCTCTCGCCGACTACCTCGTCGCCGAGCCCAATCGAGTTCCCGCGCGGGCGGTGGCCGTCAACGCCCTCATCGCCGAGCCTGAGCCTTCCCGAGTCGAACAGACCGTACGGAACGCAGCGGATGCCGGCTTCCAAACGGTCAAGCTCAAGGTGGGCGCAGCCGATCCCGCCATCGACATAGAGCGGATTCGAAGGGCGCGAGCCGCAATGGGCGACGAAGCCGAATTGCGGCTCGACGCCAACGGTGCCTGGGATGAACGCACTGCCCTTGAGGTGCTGGAACGCGTGCAGAACAGCGACATCGCCTACTGCGAGGAGCCGGTCGCCGGCGTCGAGGCGATCGCGGCCCTGGGCCAGCGCAGCCCCATTGCCGTGGCGGTGGACGAATCGATGCGTAGCCAGGCTGACGCCGTACAGGCCTTGGACCTGGGCGTAAGCAACCTGATCGTCAAGCCGCAGGCCCTCGGTGGCCCGGACGTGGCCCTGTCCATCGCGGCTCGCGCCCACGAAGCCGGCGCACGGGTGACGGTGACGTCGTTCTTGGACTCCGCCGTGGGCCTGGCCCACGCCCTGCACATCGCCGTAGCCGTCGACACCATCGTCCCGCACCAGCGCGCCCACGGCCTAGCCACGTGGGAGCTGCTCGCGGCCGATGTGGCCGATCTGCCGCCCGTCAGCGCCGGGGCCATGAGCCTCCCGCCGGGTCACGGCATCGGCGTGGCGCCTGTGCTCTGGGGCACGGATTGAGCGAGGATCGTCCCCGGTAGCCTCCCGCGTCTAGATGGAGTTGCTCGTTATCCGCCACGCCCGTCCCGTGCGCGACGAGGCACCCGAAGGCGGCTCCGCCGATCCCGACCTGGCCGACCTAGGCCGTCTCCAGGCCGAGGCCACCGCCGACTACCTCACCGACGAGGGGATCGACCACATCGTGTCGTCGTCCATGAAGCGGGCTCTGCAAACGGCCGAACCGCTGGCTGAACGCCTCGGGCTCCCCATCGAGAGGCTCGACGACCTCCGGGAGTCCGATCATCGGTCCCAGATCTACGTGCCCGCGGAGGAGATGGAGCGCGACGACCCGTCGGTCGCCCACTACTTCGACCCCGACGCCGACATCAACGAGACGATCTTCTTGGACGGGTACGAAGAGTTCCGGACCCGGGTCGAGCGGGGTTTCGAGCACGTGATCCGCACCAACCGGTCGCGCACGGTGGCCGTGTTCTGCCACGGCATGGTGACCGGCGTCTACCTGCAGATCCTGCTCGGCATCGACGACCCGCTGTCGCTGCTGGTCGACTACTGCGGGATCACCCGGGTCGCGGCGTCCAGCACCGGCCTGCGCACGGTGCGTTCCGTGAACGAGACCCACCACGTGCGCGATCTGCTGGAGCGCTGAGCGTCGTGTTCACGCTGGTGGTGATGGCCGCCGGCATCGGTCGGCGCTTCGGCGGCGACAAGCAGCTCGTCGAGGTCGGACCCGACGGCGAGTCCTTCCTCGACTACGCCATCTCCTCGGCGGTCACCGCAGGTGCATCGAAGGTGGTGCTCGTGGTGCGTTCTGAGATCGAGTCCGCCCTGCGCAGCCATGTCGACTCGCGCCACGACGCCCTGCAGCGCGCCGGCGTCACGTTCTCCTACGTCCTCCAGGACCAGCACGGCCCGCCCAGGGCCAAGCCGTGGGGCACCGCCCAAGCGGTACTCGTGGCCGAAGCGGAGGTGCCCGGCTCGTTCGTGGTGTGCAACGCAGACGACTACTACGGCCCCGCGGCGATGACGGCGCTCGCCTCTGCCGCCGTCGATCTCAACGATGGCGAGGCCTGCCTCTGCGGCTACCGCCTCGGGCGCACCCTGTCGGCGACGGGCTCTGTTAGCCGGGGCGTGTGCCGGGTGTCCGGTGACCGCCTCGACAGCATTGTCGAGCACCACGGGGTGACCCGGCGCGCCGATGGCACGATCACGGCAACCGAGCCCACCGCCGAACTCGGCGAGGAGACCGTCGTCTCCATGAACCTGTGGGCCTTCCCGCGTGCGGCGTTCGACTGGATCGGTGACAGCTTCGAACGCTTCCTGGCCGAGCACGGCGAGGATGCCGGCGCAGAGTGCCTACTGCCGGCGGTCGTGGCCGACCGGATGGCCCAGGGGGCGCTGTCGGTGCGGATGGCGTCCACCACCGAGGCGTGGATCGGCGTGACGAACCCCGACGACCTGGAGGCGGCCCGTGCCGCGCTGGCCGGACACCCCGCTGCCGACCCGGAGGGTGCCGCCTGACGGCCGGCCGGGACCGCTGCGGGTTTCATTCGACAGCGGCGCAAATCCGCGACAGGATGACAAGCCCCAACCGGTCAACACAGGGAGAAGCGCATGACAGCTGTGACCCTGACCGTCAACGGCACCGAACGGAGCCTCGACGTGGAGCCTCGCACCCTGCTGGTGCACGCGCTGCGCGACGACCTAGGGCTCACGGGCACGAACGTCGGCTGCGACTCCAGCAGCTGCGGGGCGTGCACGGTGCTGGTGGACGGCCAATCCGCCAAGTCCTGCACCATGTTCGCGGTGCAAGCCGACGGCGCCGACATCACCACCATCGAGGGTGTTGCCGACGCCGACGGAACGCTGCATCCGATGCAGCAGGCGTTCCACGAGCATCACGCCCTGCAGTGCGGCTACTGCACACCGGGCATGGTGATGGCCGCCATCTCGCTGGTGGAGGAGTACCCCGGCCTCGACGAGGGCGGCGTGCGCCACGGCCTGGAGGGCAACCTCTGCCGCTGCACTGGCTACCAGAACATCGTCGACGCCGTGCTCGCCGCGGCGGGCTCGGGAGGTGACTGACATGACCATCACCGAAGACGCTCCCGGCCACGTCGGCTCCCGCCGGCTCCGCAAGGAGGACCCGGCCCTGCTCACCGGTGAGGCCAAGTTCATCGACGACCTCGCCCTTCCCGGCGCTATCTGGGTGGGCGTGGTGCGCTCGAGCGAGGCCCACGCCAACATCGTCGGCATCGACGGCTCGGCCGCCCTCGAGATCGACGGCGTGAACGAGGTGCTGTCCGGCGAGGACCTGGCCCCGCTGTGGGGCGAGGGCGCCCTGCCGTGCGCCTGGCCGGTCACCCCCGACATGAAGAACCCGGCGCATCTGCCGGTGGCCCGCGGCACGGCCAAGTACGTGGGTGACGCGGTGGCGGTGGTCCTGGCCGACTCCCGCTACGCCGCCGCAGACGGCGCGGCCGCGGTGGTCGTCGACTACGAGCCGCTGCCCGCAGTGGTCGAGATAGAGGACGCGGTGGCCGACGGCGCGCCGCTTGTCCACGCCGACCTCGAGTCCAACGAGTGCTACACGTGGGGTCTCTGGGGCGACAACGCCCCGGCCATTGAGGCCGCCTTCGCGGAGGCCGCCCATGTGGTGAGCGAGCGCTACCTGCAGCAGCGCCTCATCCCGGCGCCGATGGAGCCCCGTGGCTGCGCGGCGGTGCCGTCGCCGGCCGGCGGCGAGCTCACGCTGTACTCCGCCACCCAGATCCCTCACATCCTCAAGGTGATGACTGCGGTCGTGCTCGGCATCCCCGAGAACAAGCTGCGGGTGGTGGCCCCGTCGGTGGGCGGCGGCTTCGGCTGCAAGCTCAACGTCTACGCCGAGGAGATCCTCTGCAGCGCCCTAGCCATGCAGCGGGGTGCGCCCGTGCGCTGGACCGAGGGCAGGGCCGAGGCCGCGGTGTCCACCATCCAGGGCCGGGGCCAGGTCCAGCACATCGAACTGGCCGCCGACGCCGACGGCAAGGTGACCGCGGTGCGGGTGAAGCTGCTGGCCGACATGGGCGCCTACCTCCAGCTGGTCACGCCGGGCGTGCCGCTG
Organism: Acidimicrobiaceae bacterium; assembly: GCA_009835735.1. Lineage (GTDB taxonomy): Bacteria > Actinomycetota > Acidimicrobiia > Acidimicrobiales > Aldehydirespiratoraceae > Aldehydirespirator. The sequence continues at coordinate 18,349 of VXWX01000056.1, read as the reverse complement.
CTGGGCGGGTTCCTGTACCACGGCTGCTACGACATCCCGAACTACATGTTCGAGTGCACGTCGGTGTTCACCAACCGGACCCCGACCGACGCCTACCGGGGAGCCGGCCGTCCCGAGGCCACCTACGCGGTGGAGCGGGCCATGGACTCGCTGGCCGTGTCGGTGGGGGTGTCGCCCGAGGAGATCAGGGCCCGCAACTTCATCGGCGCCGACGCCTTCCCGTACGAGTCGGCGGCCGGCCTCGTCTTCGACAGCGGCGACTACCAGACCGTGCTCGACAAGGCGGTCGCGCTGGCCGACATCGACGGGCGCCGGGCCGAGCAGGCCCAGCGGCGGGCCTCGGGCTCGTCGAAGCGCATCGGCGTCGGCTTCTCCAGCTACGTGGAGATGTGCGGTCTGGCACCCAGCCGAGTGCTGGCGTCGCTCGACTACGGCGCCGGCGGCTGGGAGGCGGCCACCGTACGGATCTCGCCCACCTGCAAGGTGCAGGTCGTGACCGGGTCCACGCCCCACGGGCAGGGCCATGAGACCTGCTGGTCGATGATCGTGGCCGACCAGCTCGGCGTCGATCCCGACGACGTGGAGGTCCTTCACTCCGACACCGCGGTCAGCCCCACCGGCCTGGACACCTACGGGTCCCGGTCGCTGGCGGTCGGCGGCACGGCGGTCTACATGGCCACCGAGAAGGTGATCGACAAGGCCCGGGCCATCGCCGCTCACCAGTTGGAGGCCAGCGAGGACGACCTGGAGTTCTCCGGGGGCGTCTTCCGGGTGAGGGGCACACCAGAGGCCGAGGTGCCGCTGGCGGGGATCGCCTTCGCGGCGTTCACCGCCCACGACCTGCCCGACGGCATGGAGCCAAACCTGGAGGCCCACGTCACCTACGACCCGCCCAACTTCACGTTCCCCAACGGCACCCACATCGCCGTGGTGGAGGTCGACACCGACACCGGGGACGTGGACCTCATCGACTACGTGGCGGTGGATGACTGCGGCGTGCAGATCAACCCGCTGGTCGTCGAGGGCCAGGTGCACGGGGGCATCCTTCAGGGTGCGGCCCAGGCGCTGTACGAGGACGCCGTCTACAACTCCGACGGCCAGCTCGTGTCGGCCAATCTGGGCGACTACCTGGTGCCGTCGGCCGCGGAGGCGCCCCGCTTCCGGCTCGACAGCCACGCCACACCCAGCCCCACCAACCCGATGGGGGTCAAGGGCGTGGGCGAGGCCGGCACCATCGCGGCTGCCCCCGCGGTGATCAACGCCGTGGTGGACGCCCTGCGCGACCTGGGTGTGACCGATGTCGATATGCCGGCGTCGCCCCAGACCGTTTGGAGAGCCATCGCCGATGCCCAAGGAGGTGCGTCGTGATTCCCGCCGCATTCGACTACGAAGTCGCCGAGTCCGCCGACCACGCGATCTCGCTGCTGGGCGAGCACGGCGATGACGCCAAGCTGCTGGCCGGGGGTCACAGCCTCATCCCGATGATGCGGTACCGGCTGGCCACACCGAGCGTGCTGGTCGACGTGGGCCGTCTCGACGACCTGCGGTACATCCGGACCGGCAACGGCACGGTGTCCATCGGGGCGCTCACCCGCCACAGCGAGCTGGAGCACTCGGCCGCGCTGGCCGAGGCCTGCCCGATGCTGGCGTCGGTGGCCGCGCTGGTGGGAGATCCCGCAGTGCGCCATCGGGGCACCCTCGGCGGCACCATCGCGCACGCCGATCCGGCGTCGGACCTGCCAGCGGCGGTGCTGGCCCTGGGCGGCACCATCGTGGCCCGGGGACCCGGCGGTTCGCGCGAGATCGCGGCCACCGACTTCTTCACCGGGTATTTCGAGTCGGTGCTGGCCGACGACGAGATGATCACCGAGGTGAGGGTGCCGGCCAGCAGCGGCGGCTGGAACTACCAGAAGTTCAACCGCCGGGCCCAGGACTGGGCCATCGTCGGCGTAGCCGTGGCCGGTGGGGGCGCAGGTGTGAGCCTGGTCAACATGGGCTCCACGCCCATCCGGGCCTCCGGCGTGGAGGCCGCGCTAGCCGGCGGTGCTTCGGCAGCCGAGGCAGCCGGGGTGGCCGCCGACGGGCTCGAGCCCCCCGACGACCTCAACGCCGACGCCGAGTACCGCAGCCACCTGGCCAGGGTGCTCACCGAGCGGGCCCTAAACGCCGCCGGAGTGGCCTGAGCACTGAAGCCCGTTGGATCCGCCGGTCCCACCGGCCGGCGGGTCCTGTCACGGGCGCGCCCTGGCGGCGCAAGCGCCGCCATTGCTTGCCCCCGTGCCACCAGCCGGCCTCACGCTTGGGTCTTGCCACATGCTGGCTTTGTGGTTGAGCGGGTCGCGGGCAACACTGGCGGCATGACTCGACTTCCTTCGGCCGTGACCCGCACATCGGTGGCGGGAATGGTGTCGACCGTCGATCACCTGGCCTCTGGCGTCGGTGTGGACCTGCTCCGCCGGGGCGGGTCGGCCGCAGATGCGGCGGTGGGGGCCAACGCGGTGCTGGCGGTGACCTCGCCTCACATGTGCGGGCCGGGCGGAGACGTGTGGGCGCTGGTGCACGATGGGGGCAGCGGCCCGCCGGCCGCGCTCGACGCGGCCGGGTTCGCCGGGTCGGGCGCCGACCCTGATCGGCTGAGGGCGCAGAGTCACGACGAGATGCCCTTGCACGGCGACGTGGCCTCGGTCACCGTGCCCGGCGCGGTGGATGGCTGGCTGGCCTTGCACGACCGCTACGGGCGGCTGCCGCTGGCCGACGTGCTGGTCGAGGCCATCCGGATCGCTGACGACGGGTTCGCGGCCTCGCCGCTGCTGGCCGAGCGGTCCGGCGAGGTCGCTGGCGTCGAGGGCAACACCGACATCCCGGCGGGTCTGCGGGCTGGGGTCGTGGTGCGGCGTCCCGGCACGGCACGGGCGTTCAGGGCAATCGTCGATCAGGGTCGTGACGGTTACTACGGAGGCGAGTTCGGTGAGGGCCTGATCGCGCTGGGCGCGGGCGAGTACACCGACGACGACCTGGGCCAGCCGATCGCCCGCTGGGTGGAGCCGGTACGGGCCGAGGCGTTCGGTCACGTTCTGTGGACGGTGCCACCCACATCGCAGGGCTATCTCACCCTGGCCGGAGCGTGGATCGCCGATGGTCTTGACCTGGGCGAATCCGACGACGGGCGATGGTCCCACCTGCTGATCGAGGCCGCCTCCCAGGCGGCTCACGACCGGGTGCGGGTGCTGTACGACGGCGCCGACGGCCAGGCGCTTGTCGATCCGGCCCGACTCGGCCCCCGGCGCGACGCCATCGACCCCGAACGGGCCGGCAACGTGGCCGCGCCTGCGGCGATGGGGGACACCACGTACCTGTGCGCGGTGGACGGCGACGGCATGGGCGTGTCGCTCATCAACTCCAACGCCAACGGCTTCGGCTCCCTGCTGGTGGCCGGCAGCTCCGGCATCTTCCTGCACGACCGAGGCCTCGGCTTCAACCTGGTGCCCGGCCACCCGGCCGAGTACGGACCGGGTCGTCGCCCGCCCCACACCCTGTCCCCGGCGCTGGTCACCAACCCCGACGGCTCCCTGCGCCAGGTGATAGGCACGATGGGCGGCGACTCCCAGCCTCAGATCCTGCTTCAACTGCTGGCGCGCACCCTGGGCCTCGGCCAGTCGCCGGGCGCGGCTATCCGGGCACCCCGCTGGGTGCTCGGCCCCGACGACCGGGAAGCCGGCTTCGCCACCTGGGTCCCAGGCCAAGGCCGCCGTGTGCTGATCGAGGATGCGACCACCGGCTGGCACGAGTCGCTAGCGGCCCGCGGCCACACCACGGCCTTGCGCGACGACGCGCCTCACACCTACGGCCACGCCCACCTAATCGAGGTCACAGACCAAGGCACTCTCGCCGGAGCGGCCGACCCCAGAGCAGCAATAGGAGTAGCCGCCGGCCTGTGAGGTAATCCGATGCACATCTGGGTGCCCGCGCTCGGGTCCGGCTCCGAGGCCGACATACTGGCTCCGTGAGCGGTGGCGAGACATCCGACAATCCCTTGACCCGGGTCAATGTTTCGAGTGGGGGGCCGTTGGAGGCGACTGTCGGGTACTGCCGAGCGGTCAGGGTTGGCAACCACGTCGCTGTGGCGGGCACGACCACGCTGCACCCCGGCGGGGTTAATCATCCCGGCGACTGCTACCGGCAGGCCCGGGCAGTTCTGCGGATCATCGAGGATGCGCTACACGAAGCGGGGGCGTCTCTCAACGATGTGGTGCGGACGCGGGCGTTCCTCACCGACATCTCCAAGGCCGACGACTACGGCCGGGCCCACGGCGAGGTCTTCAGCGAGATCCGTCCGGCGGCCACTCTCGTGGAGGTCTCGGCCCTCGTGCATCCTGATCTCGTCGTCGAGATAGAGGTCGACGCCATCATCTCGTCGGTTCGGACCTGACGGCCGGCTCGGGGAGTGGCGGCTCGGGCGCCGGTAGGGTTTCAGCGATGCGCGGCGTGATCTCGGCAGCGGGTTACGTGCCGTACCAGAGGCTCGATCGGTCCGCGATCGCCGACTTCTTCGGCACTGGCGGCGGCACGGGTACCCGGGCGGTGGCGTCCTACGACGAGGACACAACCACCATGGGTCAGGCCGCTGCCGATCTGGCCCTGCGGTCCAGCGATATTGAGCCCGAAGCCCTCTGGTTCGTGACCTCGGCGCCTGCCTACCTGGAGAAGACCAACGCGGCTGCCATCCACGCTGCCTTGCGGCTGGACGCGGCCGTGGAGGCACTCGACCTCGGGGGCGCGGTGCGATCTGGCATCGGTGCGTTGCGGGCCGCGTTGGGTGGGAAAGGCCGAACGCTGGTGGTTGCCGCCGACACCCGTGACGGTCTGCCCACGGGCGCCGACGAGGCCTCCGCCGGTGACGGCGCCGCCGCGGTGCTGGTGGGCGACGACTCCGATGGGCCGGTGCTGGCCGAATACCTCGGCGGAGCGTCCCGCACGCTCGAAGTCACCGAACGCTGGCGGATCCCCGGTGGGGCGCGCTCGCGCACGTGGGAGGAACGCTTCGGCGCCCACGTCCTGGGTCCGGCCGCGGCCGAGGCGTGGCAGGCTGCTCTGGCCGGCAGCGGTATCGACGGCGCCGCCGGCATCGACCGTCTCGCGGTCACCGGCCTCAACAGCCGGGCGGTCGCCACGGCACTCAAGGCCATCGGTGCCAACGCCGGCAGCCTCGTGGACCCGCTCATCAACACGGTCGGCAACACCGCCACCGCCCATCCGGCACTCCTGCTGTGTTCTGCCCTCGAGCACGCCGCCCCCGGAGAGACCATCGCAGTGGTGGCACTGGCCGACGGGGTGGAGGCCATCATCCTGCGAGCCACCGAGGCCATAGCGGACCACCGCCCGGCCGCGCCGATTGCGGGCCAGATCGCGCAGGGCGGGTCCCTCTCCTACGGCCGGTTCCTGGCTTGGCGCAACATGGTGACGGTCGAGCCACCGAACCGGCCGGCCCCGGCCCGCCCCTCGTCGTCGGCCGCCAACCGCCGGACCGACTGGAAGTACGGGTTCACCGGTTCCCGGGACCGGTCAAGCGAGATGGTGCACCTGCCGCCAGCCCGAGTGTCCCAGAGGGGCGGTGCAGCCGATGAAATGGACCCTGCGCCCATGGCCCACACCTCCGGCACCGTGGCCAGCTTCACCGTGGACCGGCTCGCCTACTCGCCAAGCCCGCCCACCGTGTTCGCGGTCGTCGATTTCGACGGCGGCGGCCGGGTTCCACTGGAGCTCACCGACGTCGATGCCGACGAGGTGCATGTGGGCATGCGGGTCGTGCCTACGTTCCGGCGGCTCTACACCGCCGACGACATCCACAACTACTTCTGGAAGGCCCGACCCTTGCGCGACGGCGCGTCCGGCAGCGCACCACCGGGAGACAGCCTGTGAGCTCGCACGGCATCACCGACCGGGTGGCTGTCATCGGAATGGGCTGCACCCCCTTCGCCGAGCACTGGGACGCCTCCCTCGACGACCTGATCATCGACGCGGCCCACTCGGCCTACCGCTCAGCCGGGATCGCCCAGGACGAAGTCGACGCCTTCTGGTTCGGCACGTCGCAGTCGGCCGCCTCCGGGCTGGGCATGGCCGGGCCTCTCAAGATCGAGGGCAAACCCGTCACCCGGGTGGAGAACTACTGCGCCACCGGCTCCGAGGCCCTGCGCCAGGCCTGCTATGCGGTGGCCTCCGGCGCCTACGACACCGCCATGGCCTTGGGGGCTGAGAAGGTCAAGGACGGCGGCTACCAGGGCCTCAACGCCTTCCCCATCCCCACCGACGGCACCCAGCGCACCCTGACCGCCGCGGCCATGTTCAGCCTGATGCTGCCCGCCTACGCCGACCGCTACGGCGTCGACCGCGACGAGTTGCGCTACGTCGCGGCCCGAATCGCCTCCAAGAACCACCACAACGGCGCCCGCAACCCGCTAGCCCAGTTCCGCCGGGAGATGCCGGCCGAGCGGATCTGCGAGATGCCCGCAGTAGCCGGGATGCTGTCGGTGTTCGACTGCGCCGGGGTGGCCGACGGAGCCGCGGCCGCCATCGTGTGTCGAGCCGAAGACGCCCACCGGTGGTGCGCCGACCCGCTCTACGTCAAGGGATTGTCGGTGGTCACCGGCACCGGGGCAGGGTCGCTCGACCCCGACTACGACTACACCACCATGCCGGAGTGCGCTCAGGCCGCGGCCGACGCCTACACCCAGGCCGGCGTCACCGATCCCCGATCGCAGCTGGCCCTGGCCGAAGTGCACGACTGCTTCACCCCCACCGAGCTAGTTCTAATGGAGGACCTGGGGTTCTCGGAGCGAGGCGCCGCCTGGCGCGACGTGCTCGACGGGGTCTTCGATCTCGACGGCGATCTGCCCGTCAACACCGACGGTGGGCTCAAGTCCTTCGGCCATCCGGTGGGGGCCAGCGGCCTGCGGATGCTGTACGAGGTGTGGCTGCAACTGCGGGGCGAGGCCCCCGTCGACCGCCGCATCCCCGAGACGGGCCGCACCCTGGGCCTCACCCACAACCTGGGCGGTTATCCCGGCGAGATCGTGAGCTTCGTCGGAGTCTTCGGCACGAAGAAGGAGCGCTGACATGCCTATTCGACCCCTCACCGGCATTCGGGTCATCGATCTCGCGGTGGACCGGGGCGAGCTGGCCGGGCGCCTGCTGAGCGATCTCGGTGCCGACGTCATCAAGGTCGAGCCGCCCGAGGGGTCGCCCAGCCGCATCCTGCCGCCCCTCGACCCGCTCACCCCAGAGCATTCGCTGTTCTTCACCATGCGCAACTGCGGCAAGCGCAGCGTAGTGATCGACCCAGGCGACGCCGCCAGCATGGCTAGCTTCGAATCCCTGCTCGCGTCCGCCGATGTGCTGATCGGGTCGGCCGAGCCGGGCGCGGCCGCAGACGCAGGCGCCCCCGAGCTCGAGGCCGACGCGATCACGGCCCGTCACCCGCACCTGGTGGTCGCCTCGATCACCGCCTACGGGCGCACCGGCCCCTACTCCGGCCGCGACGTGCCGGGCTCGGTGATCGACGCCACCTCGGGTATGTGCTGGAAGGCAGGCCTGCCCGAGCGTGAGCCGCTAATGCCTCCCGGCAACATCTCCGGCGACGTCGCCGGCCTGACGGCCGCCTTCGCCATCGTCTGCGCCCTCATCCAGCGACTCGGCCACGGGGCGGGGCAGCTCATCGACGTGTCGGCCAACGAGGCGGCCGCCCAGATCACAGACTGGTCGCTGTCCAACTCGTCCAAGGCCATGATCGAGGGGGTCGAGCCGATGGAGATCAGGGCCGGCCCCGGCCCGGTGTACACGATCCTGGCCGCGGCCGACGGGTTCGTGCGCCTGGTGGTGCTAAGTCCCCGACAGTGGCAGGCCATGAGGGCCTGGCTGGGCGAGCCCGACTACCTGCAGGACCCCGAGTACGACGGGTTCATCGCCCGGTTCATGATCGCCGACGCAGTACTCAACCCCCTCTACGAGGAGCTCTTCTCCACCATGACGATGGAGGAGGTGTCCGAGGAGGCCCAGCGGCGGGGCATCGTGGCCACCCCCATCCTCAAGCCCGGCGACGTGATCACCAACGACCATTTGGAGGCCCGCAAGACATTCGATCGGGTTCCGCTGTCAACCGGCGGGGTGATGAGCCTGCCGTCGGGGTGGATGGAGACCGACGGTGAGCGGGTGGGCCCCACCGGACGGCCCCCGCACTTGGGCGAGCACACCGATGAAGTGCTGGGCGCTCTCGGGCATGGGGCGTCGGAGGAGGCTGACGGCATTGTCGTCTGGCCGCCCGTGCCGGAGTCCGCTCCCGAGCCGGCACCGCCCCTGTCCGGCGTGAGGGTCGCCGACTTCGGTCACGGCGGGGTCGGTGTGGAGATCAGCCGGATGCTGGCCGAGTACGGCGCCGACGTCATCAAGATCGAGAGCCGCACCTACCCGGACTTCATACGAGTGATCCTGGGCGGGGAGATGTCGCCCTCGTTCGCCTCATCGTCGCGCTCCAAGCGGAGTCTGGGCATCAACGTCAAGACGGACGAGGGCCGCCGGTTGCTGCTCGACTTGGCCGCGGGGTCCGGGGGAGCGGCCCGCTTCGACGTGGTGGTCGAGAACGGCTCTACCGGGGTCATGGACGACCTCGGGCTGGGATACCAGCACTTCGCGGCGGCCAACCCCGACGTGATCATGGTGTCCAGCCAGCTCATGGGATCCTCCGGCCCGTGGTCGGACTGGAAGGGCTACGGCCCCAACACCCAGGTGACCGGGGGCATGACCCACCTCTGGGACTATCCCGACGTCGAGCGGCCGTCAGGATCGCAGTCGATCTTCCCCGACCACTGGGCAGGGCGCATGGGTGCCCTGGCCGCCGTGGCCGGGGTGCTGGGCCGGCGGCGCGGCGTGATGGCGCGCGGCTGCCACAGCGAGGTCTGCCAGGTCGAGCAGACGGTCGGGGTCATGGGCGATCTGCTGGCCCGGGAGTCGTTGCAGGCCGGTTCGGTCAAGCCCCAGGGCAACCGCCGTGACCTGGGCGCACCCTGGGGTTTGTTCCCCTGCGAGGGCGAGGACCAGTGGGTGGCGATCTGCTGCCGAACCGACTCCGAATGGCCCGCGTTGGCGGAACTGGTCGGCGTGGACGACCCGACGTTGGAAACCGTGGAAGCCCGCCGCGGGCGGGAGGACGAGCTGGAGGAGGCCGTGTCGGAGTGGACCCGGACGCTGTCAAAGCACGCGGTCACCGAGGCCTGCCTGGCCGCGGGCGTGCCTGCCGGCCCCATGCTCACCTCTTCGCAGCAGCTCCAGGACCCGCATCTGGCGGCCCGGGGCTACCTGGTGGAGCTGGACCAGCCGCCCATCGGGGTCATGACCTTCGAGGGCCCGGCCTTCTCGGCTACCGGCATGGTCGACGCCGACATACGACCCGCCCCCGGACTGGGCCAGCACACCCAGGAAATTGCGGCTGAGCTGGGCCTTGACGAAGCCGCCATCGACGACCTGATCGCCCGCGGGATCCTGGAGATCGACCTTCTCGCCGCCGAGTCCTGATCGGAGCCTTCAGCCGGCCTCGCTGTGGGTCACAGGCTCCTCGCCCATCCACTCCCGCAGGGTGTTCTTCAGCTTGGTCTGCTGGATGAACAGGTCGTGCTCGACGTCGGCTTCGGATGAGGGATGGGGCGCCTTGAAGTAGAAGCTGAGCCACTCCTGCACGCCCGACTCGCCGGCCCGGGCGGCCAGGTCCATGAACAGGGCCAGGTCGAGCACGATGGGCGCGGCCAGGATCGAGTCCCGGCACAGGAAGTCGACCTTGATCTGCATCGGGTAGCCGAGCCAACCGAAGATGTCGATGTTGTCCCAGCCCTCCTTGTTGTCGCCCCGGGGCGGGTAGTAGTTGATGCGCACCACATGGTGGATCTCGTCGTACAGGTCGGGGTACAGCTCGGGCTGCAGGATCGTGCCCAGCACGCCCAGCTTGGAGACCTCCTTGGTCTTGAAGTTCTCGGGGGCGTCGAGCACCTCGCCGTCGCGGTTGCCCAGGATGTTGGTGGAGTACCAGCCCTGCAAGCCCAGCATCCGGGCCTTCAGACCGGGCGCGATCAGCGTCTTCATCAGGGTCTGGCCGGTCTTGAAGTCTTTGCCCGCGATGGGTACGCCCCGGATGCGGGACAGCTCCTCCATGCATGGCAGGTCCACCGTGAGGTTGGGGGCGCCGTTGGCGAAGGGCACGTCGCTCTGCAACGCCGCGTAGGCGTAGATCTGGCTGGGGGCGATGGTATCGTCGTCGGCCTTCAGCCCCGCTTCGAAGGACTCCACCGAGGTGTGCACCTCGGTCGGCTCCGAGAACGCCTCGGTCGATCCGCACCACACCATCACCAGCCGATCGCATTCGTGGGTGCTGCGGAAATTCTCGATGTCGTCCATCAGCGCCTGGGCCTGATCCCACTTTGACATGTGCGGCTTGACCCTGACGCCGTCCAGGCGGCTGACCCAGCGCTGGTCGAACACTGCGTCCATGGCCACCACGCCCTCCAATTCGGCCGAAATACTTCCCAGATCGCCTTCTTCCAGCACACCGCAGGTGCGGGCCGCCTCCAGCACGTTGGCCGACAGGGGATCCCAGCCGCCGAACACAAGGTCATCCAGCCCGGCCAGGGGCACGAACTCCCGGATGGGGGGATTGCGGTTCTCGGTCTTGGTTCCGAGACGTATGTGGGCCATCTGGCTGATCGAGCCGATGGGAGGGGTCAGGCCCCGGCGGGCGGCGATCACACCGGCGACGAAGGTGGACGCCACCGCCCCCATACCCGGCGTCAGCACGCCGAGATTGCCGGTCGCGGGGGCGATTTGTCGGGCTGCAGTAAGGGTCATGGCACATAACATAAGGAATAGTTGATCTGATAGCAAAGTTATGAAGTAAAACTGAACTATTATGCACGTGTGCCCCAATCTCTGCCCGATCTCTCCATCCGTCAACTCGAATATCTGGTCGCGGTGGCCGACTCGGACACGTTCGCGCTGGCTGCCGAGAAGGTCGGAGTGAGCCCGTCGGCCCTTTCCCAGGGTCTGGCCGAGCTCGAACGCCGCGTCGGCGTCTCGCTGTTCGACCGGGAGGGTCGGCGCCGGGTGCTGCGAGCCGACACTGGGCCGGTTCTCGATCACGCCCGCCAGGTGGTGGCCCTGACCGCCGACCTCGCCGACTGGGCCCGGCGCACCCGCTCAGGCGACCACGGTCGGCTGCGCGTCGGCATGATCGACGCGTCGGCGGTCCAGCACCACGGCGAGGCGCTACGACAATTCCGGGCCGACCACCCCGAGTTGCGCATCCATCTGCGGGTGGGGCCATCGGGCGACCTGCTGCGCGAGCTGGTGGACGGATCTCTGGACCTGGCGGTGTGTGTGGAGCCTGCGGAGCGGCCCCGAGGAGTCAGCACCGAAGTGTTGCTGACCGAGGATCTCGCCATCTACGCACCGGACGGGCGCCGCAATCCCGGTCCCAGCGCTGGCTGGGGGCCTTGGGTGCTGTTCCCCCGCAACGCTCACACCCGCTCCGGGATCGAGGCCGCTCTGCGGCGGCGGGGCGCCCCGCTGGAGGTCGTGGCCGAGTCCCACCAGCCCGAGGTGCTATGCGAGATGGTGAGGCTCGGCCTGGGCTGGTCGGTTCTGCCCGTCGCCCAAGCCGAGTGGGGAGAGCAGCCGCTCGTCCGGTGCGAGATCCTGGCCCGGCGCCGGCTGGTGATCGCCCGACGTTCGGGCGCGGCCCCCCATCCCGCCGGAGTGCTGCTAGAGCAGGCCCTGCACACCTACAGAGGGATCACCTCTGCGACGGAATCGGGGCGATGAACCACCGAAGCGGGTAACTCGTGAAGTCCTGGTTGTCCTCCATGAGCGCCAGCACGAAGTCGGCGCCGACGGCCAACTCCACGGCCACGGCCTTCTCTCCCAAGTACTCATCCGTGATCCCGAAGGCCTCGGCTGTGCTCTGCCATCCCCACTGCGCGCCGTCGGCCGACCAGCCGACGAGGGTTCGATCGTTGTACTGATCCGCTTCGTCGACCCAGTGCCGCGTGGCTACGGTGGCCAGACCTGCCGGACCCGCAGCCATGTCCTCAAGACGCCGGCCCGGCCCTAGGCCCTCAAAGACCCTCTCGATTCTGGGTGCCTCGCCGATGCGGAGGGTGGTGATGGCTAGTCCTCCGCCGTCTGCCCAGGCCCTTCCCCAGACTGTGCCGTCAGCGACTCCGCCGAGCGGCTGAAGAGTGGTGAATGGTTCGAAAAGGGTGAAAGTAACTGCGAACGATAGTTGGGATGCGCCGATATGGGTCTTGTGCCAGTGACGGCCGTCGGGTGAATGGGCTATCGCGCTCGTTGTTCCAACGACATGCAGGAGGAACCCGCCCGGCGTTGTCAGCGAGGAGTAGGGCCAGCCCTGGAGGTCCGCGCTTGGCGTCAGCCCGGACCGACCACCAGCGAAGATGCGCGTGGTGACGAAGTCCGCAAACCCGAGACGATAGAACCCGAAGCCGGTCGGGCTCTCCTCCGCGAGCATCTCGATCTGGGCAACATGCGCCATGAGCACGGCCTGTTGATCCTCCGTCAGGTCCAACTCGTCGACCGCGACCTCCAGAGAAGCGACGCCGGGCAACTCGTCAAGGACCTCAAACACCGTCCTTCCCAACGCGTCGAGATCATTGATGTTGACGACATCATCAGAATCGACGGCAGCAAAGAGATTGAGCAGTGCCTCTTCTACTTCCGAAGCGATCTCGTCTTCGAGGTCGGGGTCGAGCACGAGACATTGCAATACCGAGTCTTCGGTTCGCTGCCAGCACCCGGCCAACCGGTCATCGGCCATGAGCCCTCGATCAGAGAGCAACGAGCTCCAATCTAGGTATCGACTCAGGATCACTGGCACGACGATGCATTCACCCGACACGAGCAGCGCCGATGGGTATAGAAACACCTCTGTGACGTGGGGCGTTCCTGGCCCCACATCGAGTTCCACCTCGGTCCAGCGAGCCCCGTCGTCGTCCGATGCGAACACGCGGTGCTCTGGGACATCCAGAATCAGAGGGGACAGAATCGACGCCGCCCCGTTCGCGTCCTCGCGTTCCATCTCCTCCTGAGGGCCGTATCCGACGATTACCCAGGTGCCGCCGGATACCCGGACGAACGCGGCCCGGATGTCCTCGGGCATCGGCAGCTCGGTCCAAGTGGTCCCGTCCGACGTGACGAAGTACCGCCTGGCGGCCCCGTCACCGACTCTCACCAGAACCCGTCCGTCGCCCAACGATTCGAGCGAAATGCGGTCGACGCCGCCGACGCTGGTTCCCTCGAGACGCAGTCTTTGCTCGAGCCCGAGGGTCTCCCCGGGACCTGCGGCTATCTCCGTCCACCGCAACCGAGGACCTGTCGACAGTTCCTCGGCGGTCGGGCTTTCACCGGTTGGCGGATCGCGCGGCAGCGCTAGCCAATCGGAAGGCGACGGCGATCCATCAGACCCCGGATCGGCATACGACTGCGATTCAGCGGGTCTCGATTCGGACGTTGCGCAGTCGAGATCACCGCCGTTGGGCAGTTCCGTGTCCTCAGCAGCGCCGATCTCCGCGGCGGGGTCCGCGACGCTTGTGTCGCTGTCGTCACCGCCGTTGGGCAGTTCCGTGTCCTCAGCAGCGCCGATCTCCGCGGCGGGGT
>VXWX01000056.1:0-4632 GCA_009835735.1 Acidimicrobiaceae bacterium | reverse complement strand
TCACCGCCGTTGGGCAGTTCCGTGTCCTCAGCAGCGCCGATCTCCGCGGCGGGGTCCGCGACGCTTGTGTCGCTGTCGTAAGTGGCGGTGAGCAGCAACACTCCCGAGACTGCGGCCGAGAGGACGACCGCGGCGGCCACCGCCAAGGCCAGCCACCGACGCTGACCGCTGGACGAGCGCCCGGACGGGCCGACAGGCCCGCTCTCGTCACCCATCGCGACATCGCCATGAAGCACCGGAGGTCATTGCCATTCACCTATCACGATGCGCAACCCCCCGCTGTTGTTGCAGTGAACGGTTGCACAGATGGGCGGTAGGTTGGCGCCGTCCGTCCCAGCTACGAGAGGGGAGCCGCATGAGCAGCGCTGAGGCCGCGTTTCCGGTCTTGAAGGCCCAAGAGGGCGACGAGCGTGGGTATGGGGACTGGTTCGAGATAACCCAGGAGCAGATCAGCGCCTTTGCCGACTGCACCGTTGACCACCAGTTCATCCACATCGACGAGGAGCGGGCCAAGGCCGAGACGCCGTTCGGCGGCACCATCGCCCACGGTTTCCTCACTCTGTCGATGCTCACCCACCTGATGCAGTCGGTTCCGTCGGACACCCCGAGACTCGACGGCGTGGTCATGGGAATCAACTACGGCCTCGACCGGGTCCGGTTCATCAGCCCCGTCAGCCGGGGCAAGCGGGTGCGGGCCCACGCCGTGGTCAAGTCGGTGGAGTTGAAGCCGGCCTCCGTGCAGACGATTACCACCATCACCATCGAGATCGAGGGCGGATCGAGGCCGGCCTTGGTGGCCGACTGGGTCACCCGAACGGTGTTCGACTCATGAACACGTACCCCGTGCGGGTCGGCAGCTGCCTGTTCACCATGGTCGACCCCGAGCGCGGCCACGAGGTGGACTACAACCGCTGGTACGAGCGTGATCACTTCTACGCGGGGTGCCTCATCGGTCCGTGGCTGTTCGCCGGACGGCGCTGGGTGGCCACCCGCGACCTCAAGAACCTGCGGTTCCCGGAGGACTCCCCGCTTGCCGTGCCCACCGACGCGGGCTCGTACCTGGCCATCTACTGGGTTCACGAGGGCCGTCACCGGGAGCACTTCGCGTGGGCCATCGACCAGGTGGTGGAGCTCTACAAGGACGGGCGGGGCTTCAACAACCGGATCCACGCCCACACGGTGCTGCTCCACGAGCCGTGGTCGCACTACCGCGACGACGACCCCGTGCCCATCGAGTTGTCTCTCGACCACCCCTACCAGGGTCTGGTCGTGATGGCGGTGGACCCCGCCGACGGCACCGACATCGACGGGCTCGACGCCCACCTGCGGGCCGAGGCACTGCCTGCGCTGATGGACGGCTCGAGTGTCGCCTCGATGGTGTCGTGGCGCTACATCGACCCGGTCGGCGGCGAGACCGAGCGGGCACCAATGGACCTGGGCACCCCGGCCGGGCCGGCCGAACGCCAGGTGCAGATGTTCTTCCTGGACGGCGATCCGGCCGACGCGTGGGACCGGTTCCGGGCCTACGCAGCCGGGCTCGCCGACGCGGGTGCGGGCAACGTCGTGTTCGCCGCGCCGTTCCTGCCCACAATCGTCGGCACGGACACCTACACCGACCAACTCTGGTAAGCCAAAAAAACAATAGGTCAGAGGTCGTGGACAAGAGACTGAACGCCGTTGCGGCGCTAGTGGTGCTAGCCGTTGTGGCCGCCGCCTGTTCGAATGGATCCAGCGAGCCAGAACGCATTCAAGTAGGGGGCCCGTACGACACGGTGGAGATCAGCCCCTTCGAGCCGTCGGTCGACGTGACCGGTGAACCCGGAGAGGTTGTCGAACAGGACTGCCCTGAGCGCATGGCCGAAGCAGGCCTCCGGTGCGTCTGGGTCATTGTCCCCATCGATCGTGCCGATCCGGCCGCGGGCAATACGGGCATCAGTGTGGCGATCCGGCATGGGACCGGAGACGAGTCGCTGCCGCCGCTCGCGGTGTTGCAGGGCGGCCCCGGAGGGTCCAGTAGCAATCTGGCCTTCGCCTTGGCGAGTCGCCCCTACACGCAAGTGCTCATCGACCAGCGGGGTGTCGGCTTCGGCAGCGCCAACTTCTGGTGCCGTGAATGGCAGGTGGCGCTGAAGCAGATCCTTGAGGCAACCCGAGACCGGGCCGACGAGGTTGCATCGGCTGCCTTCGCCCGATGCTCGGACCGCTTCAAGCATGAACCCGTCTTTGCCCACACCTCGACCGAGGCCCACGCGGCCGATGTCGTCGATGTCATGGCCGCGCTGGGGTATGAGCAGTGGCTCCTCTACGGCGTGAGTTACGGGACGACAATTGCGCTGGAGGTGCTGCGGGACGACCCCGCGGGCCTAGCCGGTGCGGTGCTCGACGGCGTATATCCCGGGAACCTCGACCTCGATGCCGCCATGGCCGCCGGCGCTGAGAGAGTCGTCCGGGAGTTCGATGAGGAGTGCAGTGTCGATCCCGTGTGCTCCGGCATCCTGGCTGGCACCACTGGTCGGGAGGGCGTGACCATGGCTGGTCTGCTCGCCGAACTGATCCCTCGCTTCAATGCCGACCCGGTGGTGGTCCCCTTCGCGACGGAGGAGACGACCTTGCTCGAACCCTTCGATGCGCTCCTTGATGGGGACTCCGTCGCAGGGGTTGTCTTCCGGATGCTCTACAACGAATTCTCGGCGACCGCGATTCCAGGAGTCTTGGCGGGACTGGCGCGAGAAGACGGTGCCAACACCGGGGACCAGGGCGGTCCCCCCAGCGCGACCAAGATCGTGGCCTTGGTGGGAGTTGAGACCGCCTCCCAGCAAGCCCACACCGGCGCTCCAGCAACGTCCGCGGCTGTGACATGCGCCGAGTGGCTGCCGCTGGCTTCGGGGCCACCTCCGGGGATCGGTCCGTTTGGGGCAGCGGTGGTCGGGGAGGGTCTGTCCGCGCGGTGCGAGCCCTGGGCGGTCGCGGCGTCTCCGTTGCCGACGGAGCCGGTGCAGAGCGATCTCCCGGTCCTGCTCATCTCCGGGAGGTTCGACCCGATCACGCATCCGAGCTTCGCCGAGGCGGCCGTGGAGTATCTGCCCCGCGGCACGCACGTCGTCACCCGCACTCGCGGCCACGGCATCTGGGTGTGGGGCTATGACAACTGCGTCGACCGGATCGTCGCCGACTTCCTGGCCGAGCCCGGGGCCGAACTCGATGTCGCCTGCGCCCTGGAGGACCGCCCGCTTCGTTGGCAGCCTCTGCCCTAGACGCTGATCTAGCCGGCTTCGTTGGCAGCGGCTCCGTAACGGTAGAGACTGGGGCCATGATCCTCGAAGGACGAACCGTGCTAGTAGTGGGAGTAGGGCCCGGGCTGGGCGCCAGTTGCGCCCGACTGGCCCTCCGCGACGGCGCCAACGTGGCGGTCATGGCCCGCAACGCCGAGCGCTTGGCCGATGCCGCGGCCGAGCTTGATCCCACCGGCGAGCGGGTGGTCGCCTGCGCGGGCGACGTCACCAGCCAGGAGGACTGCACCGCCGCGGCCGACGCCGCCGCCGAGCGGTTTGGGGCGCTTCACGCCGTGATCAACGTCGCTGCCCTCGACACCCAGAAGGGCGCGTGGCACCGGACGACAGACGAGGACTGGGAACTCAACCTCACCGTCAACGTGCTTGGCGCGGTGCACGTGGTGCGGGCGGTCGAGCCCCACTTTGTCGCGGCCGGCGGGGGGTCGGTGGTGCTGATCGGATCACAGGCCTCGATGAGGCCGGTGGCGGAGTTCCCCCAGAGCCCGTACGGGGCGGCCAAGTCGGCGCTGCTGTCGCTGGCGCGCGATCTGGCTGCGGAGCTGGGTCCGTCCGGGATCAGGGTCAACACGGTGGTTCCGAGCTGGATGTGGGGACCCAACGTCAAGCTCTACTGCGAGTGGCAGGCCGGCACGAGGGGCATCACCGTCGAGGAGGTCAAGCACGAGATCGCCCAAGGAATGGCCCTGCGGGAGATGCCCACCGACTCCGATGTGGCCGAGGCGGTCGTGTTCATGGCGTCGGAACGGGCCCGGATGATCACCGGCCAGACGCTCGTGGTCAACGCCGGGCACTTCTATCCGGTGGCCTAACCGGGCGACGGCGAGCCTGACCCGCTCGGCCTCTTACGCTGGAGGGATGGCTCAGGCCCGGGCGCGCGCCTTCGATCGCCGGATGACATCGTGACCGCGGTGCGCCTGAGCGGCGCGGTCGTGCTGATGGGAGGCTTCCCGGCGCTGGCCGGAGCCGACTTGGAGGTCGTGCCCGGCGAGGTAGTCCTTGTGCGCGGGCCCAACGGCGCGGGCAAGTCCACCCTGCTGCACTTGTGCGCTGGGCTGCTGCGCCTCTCGGGAGGGAACGGGGACGTGCTGGGCTGCGACCTTGGCGCCGATCGGGCTGCAGTGCGCCGCCGGGTGGGTCTGCTGGGCCACGACACCGCGCTCTACGGTGAGTTGACCGCGGCCGAGAACCTCGAGGTGTGGGCCCGGGCGTCCAGGGTGGCCGAGGCCGATGTGACGGGCGCGCTCGATCGCCTCGGGCTTCCTCCGCGGCTGCGGGACGTGCCCACCGCTCGACTGTCGGCCGGCCAGCGCCGCCGGGTGGCGCTGGCCTCCATCGTGGT
>VXWX01000005.1 GCA_009835735.1 Acidimicrobiaceae bacterium | reverse complement strand
ACATCGAGCAGCGCTTCACCCTGCCGCTCAGCTCGATCCTCACCACGGACGTGCTGACGGTCCCACCCGACGCCACCGTGTCGGAGTTCGTGTACATGCACGTCCTGGGCCGGCGCGAGCGTGTGGTGCCGGTCGTGTCGGGCAGCGCTTATCTGGGAATGGCCCAGCTCTCGCAGCTGTCCTCAGTGAGCCGCGACGAATGGGAGACCACCTCAGTCGAGTCCATGATGGCGACGGACCTCCCCGCCGGGTCGCCGTCGTGGACTGTTCGCGACGCGGTGGTGGCCATGGAGGCGGCTGACATCGAGGTGCTGGCCGTGACCGACAGCGCCGGCAACTTCATCGGCGTAGTCACCGAGGACGACGTTGTGCGGCTCGGCGAGATCCTCGAGGAAACTGAGGGCACCGAGAGCTGATCGCCCCGAACTGAGGCGTCAGTCGTCTTCGGCCGCGAACTCCGCCTCGGCGAGATCCTCGTCGGCAAATTCCTCCGCCCAGGACGCGTGCTCGGGCTTCACGTAGTCGTCCGGCTCATTGAAGGATTCGATCAGCCCTTGGAGATCGTCTACCTGCGAGCGCTTGAACTTGCGGGCTTCCTCATACCTTCGGTGTCGCCCCTTCTTCACGGCCCAACTCCCGGTTTTGACGGATTCGCAGAGCTTTCATTGTACCGGAACGGTGCCACCGGCCCACCCGAACCGCGACCGCAGCGCCGGTCGGAATGCGGTCAGACCACCGGCCGGTGGCTGCGCTCCTCCAGGACAAGCTGGCCGTTGTCGAAGGCCAGGGCGGCTTCGCCCGCGACCAGCCGTCGCAGCGGCTCACCCACCATCTCCGAGCGCCAGCCCCGGGCCAGCCGAGCGTCCACGTCACCGCGGATCAGGGCTTCGATGTCGGCCCGCGTGGCCAGCAGCGACGGCTCGATCATGCGGTTGCGGGCGAGCTGGCTCACCCAGGAGGTCACCAAGCCCACGGCCGGGCGAAGGCGGTCGGCCGCCTCGGTGCGGGCCGTGCGCTTCGGGGGCGGGCGCCAATCGGACGCGAGCCCGTCGGCGACCGCCTTGAGGATGGGCGGCCCCAGACGGCCGCGGGCCACGCCCTCACCCACACCCCGCACCGCGGCCAACTCCTCGGTCGTTCGGGGCGCGGCCTGCGAGATCGACACCACCGCGACGTCTGACAGGACATGGCGGACCGGTTGATTGACCTTGGCCGCCCGCAGCTCACGCCACATCGCCACCGATCGGACCACAGGAAGGTCGCGGCGCCTCAGATGTCGCACTTCCTTGAGCCGGGACCATGCTTCCTCGGGTCGCTGGCCCTGCCGGTTGCGTTCGAGCAGCAGCTCGAACTCCGCTTCAGCCCAGTCCTGCCGGCCCAACTCCTCCAGCCGAGCCGCGAGCCGTTCGTGGATCTCCAGCAGGTGCATCACATCGCTGGCCGCGTAGTCGAGTTGCGATGCCTTCAACGGCCGTGCCAGCCAGTCGGTGAGCCGGTCCGCCTTCGGGGGTCTCCAGCCGATCTCGCTCTCATAGAGCGAAGACAGCGCGGGCGTGCCGAGACCCAGGAAACCGGCCGCGATCTGCGTATCGAAGATGCGACCGGGGACTGCCCCGCAGCAGTCGTCGAGCACCTCCAAGTCCTGCCCCGCCGCGTGGGCGACCATCAGACCGCCCGCTCCGAAGACCTTGGCCAGTGGGGCCACATCCACAGCCAGCGGATCGACAAGGACCAGATCCCCGGGCCAGGCGATCTGGATCAGCGCAGCCTGGGGCCGGTAGGTGCGCTCCCGGTGAAACTCGGTGTCGAGCGCGAAGCGAGGCTCGGAGGAAACCATGCCCACCACATCTCGCAGCCCCTGGTCGGAGTCGATGTAGCGATAGGACGTCGCGGCGCGGCCGCGGGAGCCGGAGCGGGAGCGGCGATCGCGGGGCACAGGGTCCGTCAGGCGGACGCGGGGCCCGTCTCCACCGGTCGGCCCGACTGGTGCCAGGCGTTGGTTCCGCCGGCGACGTTGACCGCGTCCACACCCAGGGACCGGAGGAACCCGACGGCCTGCCCGCTGCGGCCCCCGACCGCGCACACCACGCACACCGCTTGGCCCGCCGCCGCCGTCCGGAAATCCTCGACTGCCTCCGGGACCGATGCCAGCGGCACCAGCACTGCGCCCGGTATGCGCACCTCGGCGTACTCGTCGGGCTCACGCACATCGAACACGGCCGCTCCGGCCGCTCGCCGACGCTCGAGTTCGTCAATGTCTATCTCGGGGATGTCGGCGTCTTGCATGCCCGCCTCTCCTGTGTGGCCGTCGCCAAGCGTAGTTGGGGGAAGGTCTTCGGGACGGTCCGCGTCGGAGAACCAGTTCGTTCCGGGCACCTCGACCTTGACCGTCCGCAACTGCCGGGCCACCTCGCTCAGCCCCCTTGCTCCGGCGGCAAAGGCTTCGGACAGGCGCGGCAGGCAGCTCCGGTGCCATCCGGCATGCATCCACTGGGGAACCCCGCCGCCGAGCGGGACGACCAGGTCAGCCGGCGGCGCGCCGGTTCCGGAGCGGTCGGCAGCGTCAGCGAGGCGCTCGATCACCGACCGCACTGCAGTCGGGTCGGGCGCCTTCACATCGCAGGGCAGAGTCACGACCGCGTCCGGGCCGGATCCATCCAGCGGGTCGCGCACGGCGAGGGCGGTGATCACCCCTCCCAACGGGCCCTCGCCGGGATAGCTGTCCGGCACGTGATCCAGGCCCAGGGCGCTGAGGCGGGCGTGGTCACCGCCCACCACCAGCACAGGCGCGGCCCCCGCGGCATGCAGCGCGCCGACGGCACGGACCACCATCGGCTCGCCGTTGATCTCGATGAACGCCTTGTCCGTGCCCATTCTGGAGCTGGCTCCACCCGCCAGCACGGCCCCCATGCAGCGGAGGGGTGACGCCGCACTATCCATGCGGCCCCGGGGCGCCTGGGTGATCGGGCGGCCAGTCAGGGTCGAGTTGGACCAGGAACAGTGCGCACCGCTCGGCTTCGCCGGTCTCTCCGATCCGCCCGGCGACACGTTGAAGCCCGCTGAGGGCGCGCAAGAACCCGCGGTTCGACGGATACTTCCAGCGCACGTAGCCCGAACCGCGCCAGCCACTGGCCCTGAGCCGGTCCAGACCGCGGTGATAGCCAGTGCGGAACGCGGCGTAGGCCAGAGCCCGTGGCGCGCCGTCCGACTCGAGGGTCTCGCCGAGCGCGGCCCAGGCCTCCAGGCTTTCCGGCCATCGCTCACAGACCGCGCCAATTGAGGCCACGGGATCGTCGCTCGCGGCAGCCGCAGCCAGCGCGGCCCGAACCTCGTCAGGCTCGGGGGGCAGAACGGTCTCCGGCGGACCGTGCCGCAGGAGGGGAACACCGGCGTCACTCATCGCCGCTGAGGCTATAGGTATCGTGCCCGGCGGTGATGGGTGAGTGGGTCGACGCCGAGTCTCTGCAAGCGATCCTCCTCGGCGCGATCGTGGCCCTGGGGGTCCTTGCTGCGCTGGTGATACGAGTTGTGCGCAAGCTGCTGCTGCGACTCGTGCTAGTGGTGCTGATCGGCGCTCTGGCTGCAAGCCTGTGGCTGCAACGCGCCGATCTGCAGGACTGCGTGGAGACCTGCTCGTGCAAGCTGTACGGCCAGGAAGTGGCCGTTCCCGCCGACGCCAACCCCAACTGCGCCTGACCGGAGCCCGACCGGACGGTTCTCAGTCGAACCTCAACCCGACGAGTTCCTCGCTCAACGCCCAGAGCCGCGTCGAGGTGTCCGCATCGTCGAGATAGGCCATCCGCCCCGTCTCGCCCGGCCCGACGATCGTCGGCCCGCAGTCCGCCAGATAGGCGCCGTTGTGGCCGGTCACCTCGACGGCTGTGGCGGCCCACACCTGTGTGGCCGCGCCGGCCTCGATGCTCTTGAACTTCATCCCGCCGCCGCCGTTGCCCTCCACCTCGTTCTCGGCGCGCCGCGCCATCAGGCGCTCGATCATTGCGGGCGTCATGTGGCGGCCGAGATTCGTGATGATCGCGCCGGGGTGTACCGATACCGAAGTCAGTCGCTCGCCATGGCGCCGGGCCAGCTCGGCGGCGAAGCGTGCGTTGGCGCTCTTGGACCGGCCGTAGGCGATCCACGGGTCATAGTCGGCCCTCTCGAAGTTCGGATCGTCCAACGCCACGTCGGAGATCCTGTGACCACCCGACGACAGCGTCACCACACGCGGCCGGTGAGTCGCCAGCAACAACGGCATGAGCCGAGCCGTGAGCGCAAAGTGCCCAAGGTGGTTGGTGCCGAACTGGGTCTCGAAGCCGTCCGCGGTCCTCCCCTCCGGGCAGCCCATGACCCCCGCATTGTTGAGGAGGACGTCGATACGGTCGGTGTCGGCCCCGACCGCATTGACGAAGGATTCGATGCTGGCGAGGTCGGCGAGGTCGACCGTGTGCAGGGTGAGGTCGGCGCCGGGTACGGACACCCGGATGCGCTCTGCCGCCTCGGCGTTCCTCGCCCGATCGCGCGCCAGCATCAGAACCCGTGCGCCCCTGGCCGACATCGCCCTCGCCGACTCCTCGCCCAGACCGCTCGACGCTCCGGTGATTGCCACGATGCGACCTGAGAGGTCCACACCATCGAGGACCTCGTCGGTCGTCGATTCTGCACCGAACGCTCTCATGATCACCGTCCCGGTGCCGGCCTTCCGCTGGTGCCTCAGATGGGAAGGTCACCCGTGGCACGACGGGTCGACCCGGTGTCGCTGAACGCCGCGATCGTGCGCTGCGCGATCCGCATCTGGTGTATCTCGTCGGCGCCGTCCGCGAAGCGGGCCCAGCGGGCGTGCTGGTACATGTGGGCGAGCGGGGTGTCCGTCGAGTAGCCGAGCGCGCCGTGCACCTGGATCGAACGGTCGATCACTCGGTTGAGGGTGTTGGCCACGAAGTGTTTCGCCATTGACACCTCGGACTTGAAGTCCTCTCCGCGGTCGATCTTGTAGGCCGCGTGGAGGA
>VXWX01000017.1 GCA_009835735.1 Acidimicrobiaceae bacterium | reverse complement strand
TGTACAAGAGCCGCGGCAACGGCCGCACGCTGCCCACCGATGTGTTCGACATCCCGTTCACGTCGGTCAGCTCGTTCGTGCTGCTGATGAGCTCGCTGACGATGGTGCTGGCCCTGTCCGCCGTGTCTCGCGGCGAGGCCGAGGCCGGCCGCACCTGGCTGCTGGCCACCGCCCTGCTGGGCGGCGTGTTCATCGGCGGGCAGGTGTACGAGTTCACCAGCTTCGTCCGCGAGGGCGTGGCCTTCACCACCAACCCGGCCAGCAGCGCCTTCTTCACCCTGACCGGCTTCCACGGCGTCCACGTGAGCCTCGGCATCGTGATGCTCATGTCGCTGTTCGTCGCCTCGATGAAGGGCAAGCTGACCCAGCGAAACGCCGAGACGGTTGAGATCGTCGGCCTCTACTGGCACTTCGTGGACATCGTGTGGATCTTCATCTTCACCGTCATCTACCTGATCCCCGCCGACTAGACCCATGAGCGACACCGCCACCTCCGAGCACCCCGAGCCCGAAGCCGACGAGGCTGCCGAGCACCACGAGGAGGGCCACGCCCACCCCACGGACTGGGCCTACGTCAAGATCGCCGTCGTCCTGGCGCTGATCACCGCACTTGAGGTATTCACCTACTTCGAGTCGGTGGTCGACTGGGGGGTGGCGCTGGTGCCGTCGCTCATCTTCATGATGATCGTCAAGTTCTATTTGGTGGCCACCTGGTTCATGCATCTGCGCTTCGACAGCAAGCTGTTCGGCCGCATGTTCACCGCGGGCTTGATCCTGGCAGTCGGTGTGTACCTGGTCACCCTGACGGTCTTCGAGTTCTGGGTATAGCGACCATGGGCGCGCTGGCCGCGACCGACGCCTGGCGCTTCCAGTACCACCCTGAGGTGTGGCTGATGGTCGCAGCGGTCGTCGGCCTCGGCTTCTACGTCGTGCGGGTGGTTGCCCCCGCGGCCGGCCCGGCCGGCGCCGCCGCCGCTGTCACCAAGCGCCAGCGGCTGTGCTTCGTCGCCGGTGTTGCTCTGCTGTGGATCTCGGCGGACTGGCCCATGCACGACATCGCCGAGCAGTACCTGTACTCGGTGCACATGGTGCAGCACCTGCTCATCAGCTTCGTGGTGCCGCCGCTGCTGCTGATGGCCGTGCCCGAGTGGCTGGCCCGGCTGATCGTGGTCGAGGGCTCGCGCTCGGCCAAGGTGATCCGCCGCCTGGTGCACCCGCTGGTGGCCGGCGTCGTCTTCAACGCCCTGCAGGCGCTGATGCACTGGAACACCGTGGTGGAGCTGTCGGTGCGCAGCGGCCCCTTCCACTACGCCATGCACCTGCTCATGTTCGCTAGCGCGCTGGCCATGTGGACGCCGGTGGTCGGCCCGCTGAGGGAGCTGCACCTGTCCGAGCCGATGAAGATGGTCTACCTGTTCACCATGTCGATCATTCCCACCGTGCCGGCCGCCTGGCTGACCTTCGCCGAGGGCGCGGTGTACCCGGTCTACGACCACGCCCAGCGCCTGTTCGGCATCTCGGTGGCCGCCGACCAGCAGGCCGCCGGCGCAATCATGAAGGTGCTGGGCGGCCTCTACCTGTGGACCCTGATCGCCATCCGGTTCTTTCGCTTCTCGGCCGCCCAGCGCCATGCCGACGCCGAGGAGCGCCGCCGGCGCCTGGCGGCGGACACCCTCACCACAGCGGATGTCGAGGCCGAGTTCGAGCGCCTAGGCCCCCCGCCCTCCGAGCCGACTCTCTAGTCCGGGGCACGCTCCCGGAGCTGAGCCAGCCGACGCAGCCGCATTGAGTGCATCGGGTGATTGACGTAGAGCCTTAGGAACCCCGCACCTAGACTTACGAGGATGTCCAAGCTGTTGCGGGTGCTCACCGGCCTGAGGGCGGCAGACCGGGTCGAGGGGGGAGTCGCCCGCCGGATACGGCGCTTCGACGGATGGCTCGACCGAGCGTCGGGGCGGGATGCCGACGCGGCCGACTACGACCACACCGAGACCGTCAAGGAGTACTACGACATCAGCAACGAGCTGATGGTGTGGGGTTGGGGCGAGTCCCTGCACTTCGCGCCGCTGTCGCCCGGCGAGAGCGTGCAGGACTCCAAGGTCAGGCACCAGCGGTTGATGATCGACAAGCTGGAGTTGCGCGAGGGCATGACGGTGGTCGATATTGGCTGCGGGGTCGGCGGCCCGATGCGCCGGGTCGTCTCGGAGGCCGGCGTCCGGGTCGTCGGGGTCAACATCAATGAGGTCCAGATGGACAGGGCCAAGTCGTTGATCGCCGAGGCCGGGCTCGACCACATGGTCGACTACCTGGTGTGCAGCTTCATGGACATGTCGGCCGTGGCCGACGGCACATTTGACCGCGGCTACGCCATCGAGTCGACATGCCATGCACCGGACAAGGAGGGCGCGTTCGCCGAGATCTACCGCGTGCTGAAGCCCGGATCCCTCTTCTGGGGTCAGGAGATGTGCATGACGGACCGGTTCGATCCCGGCGACGAACGGCATCGGGCCATGAAGCAGGACCTCATGCACGGCATCGCGCTCAAGGAGATCGCGACGTTCGGCGAGGTGAACCGGATGCTCGAATCGGTGGGGTTCGAGCTCATCGAGGGGATGGATCGGGGCGCTGAGGAGCACGGCTCGACCACGCCGTGGTATCAGCCCCTGGAGACTTGGAACAGGACCTTGGGCAATTCCCTGATCGGGGTTCCACTTGGCCGCAAGACGGCCGGCGGGGGATCCAGGCTGGCCGAGGTGCTGAGGATCTTGCCGAAGGGCTCCGCGGACGTCGTCAAGATGCTGGATCAGACCGCCAGCGCCTACGCCGCCGGCGGCCGATCAGGGATCTTCACGCCCCTGTACTGCTTCCTGGCTCGCAAACCTCTCTAGATCCCAGACTGAGCCCGTCCAACTCCCTGGAATCCAATTCCCTGAAATGTTGATCGAATATGTCGGGATTTGGACGACGCGCCTCTAGATTGCACTGTCACCGTTGCAAACGCGGTTCGTGACCGGCCCGCAGCTCCGGTGAGTCAGCGCCATCAACACAGGAGGCAGCAACCCGATGACCAGCGCAAACGTCGACAACGGCGTGAACGTCGAACACCTGCTGGGTGCCCGCAACGCCCTCACCGAGGCACGCGAGGCGGCCCAATTCACCTGGAAGGCCACCAATGAGTGGCTGAACGGCACTCACAGCCGCTCCTCGGTCGACAGCTACCACGGGCTCGGCGAAGAGCACCAGCATCGTTCGACCTTCACCTTCGAGGCCGACCACCCCCTGGTGTTCGGAGCAGAGGACAACGCGGCGACGCCCGTCGAGCTGGTCCTCGCCGGGCTGGCCAGCTGCCTCACCGCCGGCGTGGCCGCCGTGGCCCAGAACCGCGAGATCCAGTTGCGATCGGTCAAGGCCACCCTGGAGGGCAGCATGGACATCCTGGGCATCCTCGGCGGCGACCCGGACGTCCGCAACGGGTTCAACGACGTCAAGGTGTCCTATGACATCGACGCCGACGCCACTCCCGATGAGATCAGGGCGCTGGTGGCCCAGTCTCAGAAGCGGTCGGCCGTCTACGACATCATCACCAATCCGACCAACGTGAACGTAGAGGTCAACTAGCCCGCGCCTGCGCCTGGACCGTAGAGGTAGTCCGGCGGGTTCATGAAGACGACAACTGTCGTTGTGGGGGCCGGGCACTCCGGCCTGGCCGTCAGCCGTCGCCTCACCGAGCGCTCCATCGATCACGTCGTGATCGAGCGGGGCGAGGTGGCCAACTCCTGGCGTACCCAGCGCTGGGACTCCCTGCGGCTGCTGACCCCCAACTGGCAGAGCCGGCTGCCCGGCTACGACTACGGGACCCACGGCGGCCGCGACCCCGACGGCTTCATGTCGATGCCGGAGGTCGTCCGGTTCATGTCGGACTACGCCCGGCTCGTTGACGCCCCGGTCAGGACCGGCACGACGGTCACTTCGGTTCGCTCTGCGGGTGCCGGCTACATCGTCGACACCGACCGGGGCCGCTGGGAATGCAAGACCGTGGTGCTGGCCTCAGGCGGGTTCAACGTCGCCAAAGTGCCGGAGCTGGGCGGGGCTCCACCGGCGTCCGTGACCGCTATGGGCGCGTTCGAGTACCGCAACCCCGCCGCGCTGGCTCCCGGCGGGGTGCTGGTGGTGGGCGCCTCCGCCACCGGCGTCCAGATCGCCGACGAGGTGCACCGCTCCGGCCGTCCCGTCACCGTGGCGGTCGGCGAGCATGTGCGCATGCCCCGCCTCTACCGGGGTCGCGACATCCTGTGGTGGATGGAGCGCTCAGGCCTGTTCGACGAGCGCTACGACGAGGTCGACGATGTCGTGCGGGTGCGCCGCACCCCGTCGCCGCAGCTGGTGGGCACCCCCGAACGGGCCACGCTCGACCTCAATGCCCTCACCGACCAAGGCGTGAGCCTGGTGGGGCGGCTCGCGGCCCTGCGGGGCACCGAGGCGCTGCTGTCGGGATCGCTGACAAACAAGTGCGAGTTGGCCGATCTCAAGCTGGGCCGGCTCCTCGACACCTTCGACGAGTGGGCGGCGGAGAGCCGCGTCGATGCGGTGGGACCGCCTGAGCGGTTCGCGCCCACCCGGGTTCCGGCGTCACCGCCGCTGCGGCTGGACCTGGCACGCGGGGAGATCCGCACCATCATCTGGGCCACCGGCTTCAGGCCCGAATACTCCTGGCTCGACGTGCCGGTGCTCGACCACAAGGGCCAGATCCGCCACGACGGCGGCGTGGTCACCGGGTCCCCAGGCCTTTACGTGATCGGGCTGAACTTCCTGCGTCGACGCAAGTCCAGCTTCATCCACGGCGCCGGCGACGACAGCCGGGACCTCGTCTCACACCTGGCCAGCCACCTCGACTCGCTGGTGGCCGCCTGATCACCCTTACCTAGCTAGATGATGTGCGGGGCTGGACCGGGGTTCGGTGCTTGTGGATCTCCTCGTCGCGATGGCGCTCGGCCGGCGTGCGGCGTGTCGGTCCCGCAGAGCTCGACCCCTCCCGGGTGACGGGTATCCGCA
>VXWX01000060.1 GCA_009835735.1 Acidimicrobiaceae bacterium | reverse complement strand
TCGCCGTGAAGCCCCTGCTCGAGCAGCACACGCTCGGCGTACCAGCCCCGCATCCTGCCGTCCACGATCTTGTCCCACGCGGGCTCGGGCTTGCCCTCGGCCTTGGTGATCTCCAGCAGTGCGGCTCTCTCCCGCTCGATCTCGGCGGCCGGGATCTCGCTCGCGCTCAGGAACTGAGGCTTGGCGAAGGCGACGTGAAGGGCCACCTGGTGCAGCGCTTCTGCGCCCACGCCGCTGCCCTCCACAACGACCGCGTTCACGCCCCGCCCGTCCTGACGGTGAAGGTACGAGTCGAGAACGTTGCCGTCGGCAGCCCGAATGTGCTCGACCACACCGACCTCGATGTTCTCCTTCAGAACCAGCTTGAGATCCTCGATCCCGGCTGCGTGGGTATCAACCGCTCCGGGACCGCCGGAGAGCACGGCATCGGCGAGGGCTTGCACCAGAGAGGTGAAGCCCGCGTTCTTGGCCGAGAAGTCGGTCTCGCACTTGAGCTGAACGACTGCGGCGGCCTTGCCGTCGCCGGCGACCGCGATGGCGCCTTGATCGTTGTCCCGGCCGCTCCGAGCGTCGGCCTTGGCCAGGCCCTGCTCCCGCAGGATCTGGCGGGCCGCCTCCATGTCGCCGTCGGCGGAGGTCAGGGCCTTCTTGGCATCCATCATCCCCGCGCCGGTGACGTCGCGCAGTGCCTTCACGTCCTTGGCGCTGACTGCCATCTCAGTTCTCCTCGTCCGGCTCGTCAGCGCCGGCAGCAGCATCGGTGCCCTCGGACTCGACATCCTCAGCAGCAGCATCGGTGCCCTCGGACTCGACATCCTCAGCAGCAGCATCGGTGCCCTCGGACTCGACATCCTCAGCAGCAGCCAGCGACTCGGACTCGACATCCTCAGCAGCAGCCAGCGACTCGGACTCGGCGACAGCAGCAGCCTGCGACTCGGACTCGGCGTCGTCGTCGACGGCTTCGGAGCCCTCGTCCTCAGCGGCGGCCGCCTCGGCCTTGGCCTTGGCCACGCGAGCCTCGCGCTCGGCCGCCTCGGCCGCCGCCTCCGCCCGGGCCAGAGCCTGCTGCTCGGCGACCTCCGCCTCGGTAAGGGCGTCGCGGGCCGCAGTGGTGGCCTCGGTGCGCTTCGAATGGATGAACCGGCCCTCCAGCACGGCGTCTGAGATCACACGAGCCATGAGCCGCCCGGACCTGATGGCGTCGTCGTTGCCCGGAATGGCGTAGTCCACGAGGTCGGGATCGCAGTTGGTGTCGACCACCGCGACGATGGGCACGCCCAGCTTGCGGGCTTCGGTGACCGCTATGTACTCCTTCTTGGTGTCGAGGATGAACACCGCCCCCGGCGGTTCCTCCATGTCGCGGATGCCGCCCAGGTTGCGCTCCAGCTTGGTCAGCTCCCGATCGAGCAGCAGCGCCTCCTTCTTGGGCATGGCCTCGAATTCGCCCGAGTCGCGCATGCGCTGGTATTGCTTCATCTTGGCGATGCGCTTGGCGATGGTGTGGAAGTTGGTGAGCATCCCGCCCTGCCACCGCTCGTTGACGTAGGGCATGTTGCAGCGCTCGGCGAAGGACTGCACGGAGTCCTGGGCCTGCTTCTTGGTGCCGATGAACAGGACCGTGCCGCCGTCCGCGACGAGGTCCCGAACGAAGACGTAGGCCCGCTCGAGATGGGCCAGAGTCTGGCGGAGGTCCACTATGTGGATCCCAGCCTTGTCGCCGTGGATGAAGCGCTTCATCTTCGGGTTCCACCGGCGGGTCTGGTGGCCGAACTGAACCCCGGCCTCCAGCAGTTGCTTCATGGTGACGACGGCCATGCTTGTTGCTCTCCCGGTTCTACGTGGCCCGCGCCGGACGCCTGAGCGACCGGGTGAAGGCGCGGGTTGCGAAATGATTCGGCGACGCCGTTCGACGCCGTCGAGCCCCTAGGGGCCAAAGCAGCAGTGTACGAGGACCGCAGGCAGACCGCGCCGATCACAGCGGCACGAGCCGCACCCTCACCCGGCGCACACCGATGAAGCCGGCCGGGTCGGTGTAGGCCCCCTCCAGCCGCACGCTGAAGTGCAGCCGCTCACCGGCGACGCCGATCAACGCGCCCTGATCGACATCGGTGCCGACCCGCACGCCGAGGCGCTGGAGGTACGAGTACGAACTGACCAGCCCTCCGCCGTGGTCGACGGTCACGTGGAGGGTTCCGGCCACTGCGCCCGCGAACACGACGGTGCCGGAAGCCGCAGCCCGCACCACGTCCCCGGGCTCGGTGTCGTACTCGACGCCTCGGTTGCCCGGACCGTAGGGGTTCTCGGGCGGCCGGAACGGGTCCGTAACCGGCGCGTCGACGGGAGGCCGGAACACGGGCCGTTCATGGTGTGCCGCCGCAGCGGGCGGCATCGTCGCGGCCAGGGCCAAAGCCGCAGTCGGCACGAAGAGAAGCCATGCGGCGCGCCGGCGCCGGCGCGCCAGGAACCTGCAGATGAGACACGGGCACCACATGGTGCGCTCCCCGGGCAGTGGTCCTTGCGGGGAAGCGCTGACCGCGATTGCGGCTTGGCCCGCGGCGGCCGCTTCGCCAAGACCTGGCCGCGGAAGACGGCCACCATAGAGCAGCGAGGGCCGTCCACCACCCCTGCTGCGAAATTGATGCTGGATCCTCCCCTAGAGGCCCACTATCGGCATCAATTCGAGACGGCCGGGGCTAGAGCCGGGCCCGGGCGGCGCGCAGGCGAGCCAACACGGTGTCCCGTCCGAGCAGGCGCATGGGTTCCCACAGAGGCAGACCGGCGTTGGTGCCGGTAAGGGCGACGCGGACCGGGGGTTGGGAGCGCACCCGCGCGCCGACGCTCTCGGTGAGTTCGTCGCCGACACCCATCACGATGGCCTCAAGACGTTCGGCGGATGTGAAGTCGTCACCGGCCAAGCGGGCCTCCACCGCTTCGAGCACCTCGGCTGCCGCCCTGCCCTTGACGATCGACTTGTGCCAGGCCTTCTCGTCGTAGGCGACGTCGGGGCACAGGACCCAGTCGATCCAGACTGCGGCCTCGTCGAGGTGCGCGATCCGTTGCTGGATCTCGCCGGCAAGTGCGCGCACAGCGCCGCGGTCGTAGCGCTCGGGGGGCCAGGGAGCATCGGCGCCGGTCAGGAACGGTTCGGCCCGGTCCGCGAACTGATGGGCGGTGAGTGCCTTGATGTAGGCGGAGTTCATGTGGTCGAGACGGGCGGGGTCGAAGAACGCCGCGGCCGGCTTGACCGCGTCGAGGTCGAACAGTGCGACGATCTCTTCCAGGGGGCGGATCTCCACCTCGTCGGGCGGGCCCCAGCCGAGCAGGGCCAGGTAGTTGACCATGGCCTCGGGCAGGTAGCCCGCCCGGCGGTAGCTGTCGAGCGACACGTCGTCGCGCCGCTTGGACAGCTTCTGGCGCTTGGCGTTGACCAGCAGCGGCAGGTGCGCATAGACCGGCGGGGCGCCGTAGCCGAGGGCCTGCCAGATGAGTTGCACCCGGGGCGTGGTGTTGAGCAGGTCCTCGCCCCGGATCACGTGGCTGATGGCCATGTCGTGGTCGTCGACCGCGTTGGCCAGATGGAAGGTGGGCGACCCGTCGCCGCGACGGATCACGAAGTCCTCCAGCGACTCGTTGGGGAAGCTCACCTGGCCCCGCACGATGTCGTTCACGACAGTGGTGCCCTCGTCGGGACAGCGGAACCGCACCACCACACCCGGTCCGTCGGCCACGTCCCGGTCACGGGACCAACCGTGGTAGCCGGCCGGCAGCCCGGCCGCGGCGCACCGGTCCTCGATCTCGTCCCTGGTCAGGTCGCAGTAGTAGGCGGCGCCGTCGGCCAGCAACTGCTCGATGGCGGCCGCGTGCGCCTCGGTGCGCTCGGACTGGAAATAGGGTCCGGCGTCCCAGTCAAGGCCCAGCCACCGCAACGGCTCGATGATGGCGTCCACGTACTCCTGGGTCTTCAGCGCGGCGTCGGTGTCCTCCACCCGCAGCACCATCTCACCGCCGTGATGCCGGGCGAACAGCCAGTTAAACAGCGCCGTCCGGGCGCTCCCCACATGCAGGAACCCCGTAGGCGCGGGCGCAAACCGTACCCTGGGCGTGCTCACGCAGCGAGACTAGCCAAGCACTCCGCGGCTTCTGTGGAACGCTATGCGTGGTACAGGCCCCTTCATCTTGCGCCGGGGCTCCCTGCTACCGTCGGCGTGTCCGTCCATAATTGAAGCCAACGAGCCGGCCATGTCCGACACTCCCCCGCCTCCGCCGGAGGGTGCGTACCCGAATCTTCAAGCGGCCAAGGGCTGGGCCAGCCTCGGCAACGGCGAGGTCGTCGAACTGGCCCACGCCGCTGCCCGCCTGGCCGCTCGCGTCCTGGATGTCCTCATCATGGTGGTTGTCTTCATCACGCTGTTGATCCTCGTCATCCGATACGGCCCAGACACTGGTCTCGTCGACGAGCCCTCGGATTGGCTACTCGATGTGGACGCCGTGCTCCGCATCGTCGCGATTGCAGTCTTGGCGGTGATGCTGGTCGGCATTGTCTACGAGGTAGCACTGACAGCTACAAGGGGGCAGACGCTCGGCAAGATGGCCACCCGCATCAGAGTCGTCGGGATCGACGATGGCTCAAGACCCGGGTGGGGGAGGTCCATCATGCGATGGACAATTCCGCTAGTCGCGCAGATCGTCATTTCGCCGATATTGACAATCATCATGGGGCTGCTGCTGTCAAGCGTCAATTCGCGCCTTGTATGGGTCCCGATGATCCTCCTCGGATGGGCCCCGATTCTTGTCGTCTATGGCTTCCTGACCTGGGACCGGGCCCGACAAGGACTGCACGACAAGGCCGCCGGAACGCTCGTCATCAAGGTGTGAAGCCAAGTCTGGCGGCTCCACATCCACCTGCCCGACATATCGGGCTGCCCAGATCAGTATCCCTCGGCCCCTGATCAGGTGCTCTGCTACCGTCGTGACGCCCGCCGATCTCTGAGGCCGAAGGAGCCGCCCATGTCCGATATGCCCCCGCCTCCCCCCGACGACTCGGGCTGGTCGTCAC
>VXWX01000047.1 GCA_009835735.1 Acidimicrobiaceae bacterium | reverse complement strand
CCAGCTGGCGCCGGTACCAGCGCTCCCGCACGACGTCCCATCCCTCGTCGTAGCGGCCCCGGTACTTGGCCAGGTAGCCGGCGGGCGCCTGGTGGGGGGCGTGGGTGGCCCCGAACGGGAGGTAGGCGAGGAACGGACGGTCGGGGCGGATCCCCTTGCTGTCGCTGATCATCAGCAGCAGCTGATCGACGAGATCCTCGCTGAGGTGGTAGCCGTCCTCTGGGCCGGCCGGCGGGTCGGCGCGGTGATTGTCGATGACCAGTTCCGGGTTGAACTGGTCGGTCTCGCCCTCGAGGAAGCCGTAGAACCGGTCGAAACCCCGTCCCAGCGGCCACTGGTCGAAGGGACCGGCAGCCGATGCGTCCTGGGTGCGGGCCAGGTGCCACTTTCCCGCGCAGAATGTGGCGTATCCCTCCGCGGACAGCACCTCAGCCACCGTGGCCGCGTGGTTCGAGACGTGACCGATCTGGTGCGGATACCCGGTACGGAAGTTGGACAGCGTCCGCAGGCCGACCGCGTGCTGCGACCGCCCGGTGACCAGCGCGGCGCGGGTCGGCGAGCACAGCGGCGTGACGTGGAAGTTGGTGAACTGCACGCCGTTGGCGGCCAGCCGGTCGACGTTCGGGGTGTCGATGTCTGAGCCATAGCAGCCGAACTGGGCGAAGCCGGTGTCGTCGAGCAGGATGATCACCACGTTGGGCGAGTCCTCGCCGGGGTGCGGCGGCTCGCTAAAGCAGGGCTCGGACCCGGCCCGGGTCCGGCCGATACGTCCCTCGAAGGTCGGGATGGGAACGGGCCCTCCGGTCATGGGGCTCCCCTTTCGGTGCAGGTTCTCGTGCATGTTCTCGTGCCGGTGCTCGTGGAGTTCAAGGTCGGACCTCGACCCGGTGCAGGTCGTCGCCGACCTCGATCGTGCCGTCGAAGTGCTCGGCGGCCAGGGTCCGGTAGGCGTCGTCGTCTCCGTCCGCCGGGGGCGGGAAGTAGTGGGTCAGCACCAGCGTCGCCATTCCGGCCCGGGCCGCGGTCTGAGCGGCTTCAGCCGGCGACGAGTGGTAGTCGAGAGTGTCGAGAACTCTCGGGATTGGGATCGTCGACACGACTTCCTTGCGGATGACGGTGTGGACCAGCGCTTGGGCGCCCTGGCAGAGCTGGTCGAGGCCGGCACAGGGCACGGTGTCGCCGGCGGCCACGACCGACGAGCCTCCGTAGTCGAAGCGGAAGGCCACGGTGGGCTCGACCGGTCTGTGGTCGGTCGGAGCGCAGGAGATGCGCACGTCCCCGCCTAGGTAGATCTCGCCCTCGGTGGCCTCGATCACCTCCACTGGCGGCGGGTAGCCAAGGTCGTCGTGGTGAGCGATGCGGTAGCCGATGTCGGGGCCGAGCGACTCCCCGATGCCGGCCACCACCCGCCGCGTCCCGGCCGGGCCGACGATGGTCAGCGGGCTCGGTTCGAAGGTCGTGATCCAGCGGGTGGTGATGATGTCGTTGAGGTCGGTGATGTGGTCGCTGTGGAGATGGGTCAGCAACACGGCCCGCAGCTGCGCGGCGCCGCTGCCGGCCGCGGCCAGGCGCATCAGCACGCCCCGCCCCGCGTCTACGAGGTACTGCTCGGAGCCTCCCGCGATCAGCGTCGCCGGTCCGGCCCGGTGAGGGTCGGGCACGGGACCGCCCGTCCCCAGCAGCGTGATCGTGAGCATCGAGCGGGACCTGCCTCTTGCAGCGGGCAACCGGTGAGCGAACCGCCGGCGATGCTCAGGCGTCGGCCGCGGCCAGTGCTCCCACCAGGGCGTCGGCGCCCTCGTCGATCTCGGCCGCGGTGACGTTCAGCATGGGAGTGACCCGGATCACGTTGCCGTAGAGGCCGCCCTTTCCGACCAGAAGCCCCCGCTCCCGGCATCCCTCGAGCACCGCTGTGGCCCGGGCCGCGTCGGGCTCAATGGAGCCGGGATGCACGAACTCCATGGCCTGCATCAGCCCGCGGCCCCGCAGCTCGGCGACGAAGTCGGCCCGCTCCACTGCCGGAGTCAACGCGTCCACCAGCCGCCGGCCCATGGCCAGCGCGTTGGCCTGGAGGTCGTCCTCCAGCACCCGCCGCAGCGTGGCCCGACCGGCGGCGGCCGACAGGGGGTTGCCGCCGAAGGTTGAGAACTGGAGCGCGCCGATGGAGTCGAAGATCTCGGCCCGCCCCACCACGCCGGCCAGGGTGATGCCGTTGCCGACCCCTTTGGCGAAGGTGAGCATGTCGGGCACGATCCCGTGGGCCTCGTAGCCCCAGAAGTGCTCGCCGGTGCGGCCCCAGCCGGTCTGCACCTCGTCGGAGATGAACAGGATGCCGTGGGACGACAGCACCTTTCCCATGGCCCCGAAGAAGCCGTCGGGGGGAACCGCGAACCCGCCCACGCCCTGGATGGGCTCGGCGATCATGGCGGCCACTTCCCCCGAGGTGGTCATGTCGATGAGCTGCACGAGGTCGTCGACGCACGCTGTGGTGTATGCGTCGTCATCGAGGTGGCGGAACGGGCTTCGCAGCCGGTAGCCGCCCTGGACAAAGGTGACGTTGAGCCCGGTGAGGCTGGTCGACGACCAGCTGCGGTGGGCGGTGATGGCCTGGGCCGAGAAGGTGCGCCCGTGGTAGCTGTTGCGCATGGCCAGGATCTGGTTGGAGCCGCGGTGCACGGTCGCCATGAGCAGGGCGGCGTCGTTGGCCTCGCTGCCCGAGGGCGTGAAGAACACCCGGGCGTCGTCGATGCCCGACACCCGGGCCACGTCCTCGGCGAAGGCGATCATCGGCTCGCTCAGGTACAGCGTCGAGGTGTGCATCACCTTGGCGGCCTGGTCCTGGACGGCGGCCACCACGCTGGGTTCGGCGTGGCCGATCATGGTCGTCAGCACCCCGCCGAAGAAGTCGAGGTAGCGACGGCCCTCAATGTCCCAGACGTAGCTGCCCTCGCCCCTGTCGATCGACACCGGCTCGTCGTGGAGCAGATGCAGGAAGCTGGGCAGCGCCGAGCCGTAACGCTCGGCCAGTTCAGCGTTAGTGGTCATAGCGGGAGACTAGCCCCCGCACGCCGAGACCTGCCGCTCCTACGGCACCACCGTCTGGGGTATTATGTGTCGCACGCAACAGACCTGCGATA
This sequence comes from Acidimicrobiaceae bacterium, assembly GCA_009835735.1. Taxonomy (GTDB): domain Bacteria; phylum Actinomycetota; class Acidimicrobiia; order Acidimicrobiales; family Aldehydirespiratoraceae; genus Aldehydirespirator. The sequence continues at coordinate 25,677 of VXWX01000047.1, read as the reverse complement.
CCAAGTCTTCACTGCTATTCGCTCGATGACGGCACCTCAAGGCCGTAAACAAACTCAGAATTCTCAGCGTTCTCAAGTTGATCATTCTCGAATGTCGCATCGGTCACCTTGGCACCCAGTATATTCGCACCATGGAACTTCGCGCCAGTGAGGTCGGCTCCCAAGAAATCAGCTTCAATCAGTATCGCCTCACTAAAGTCGACGTCTGACATGTCGGCTCCACGCATATCCGCATAGGGAAGCGCCGCTCCACGCAAGTTAATCTCGCATTTCTGATCATGGCCTACCGCTTGGAACGTCTCCTGTACCTCACGGCCTATGAAGCTAACAATCGTCTGAACATCCTCGCGTAAAGGAGAATATATCTCCGTCCTCGTGTTTAGCCGAGGCGGATTTCTCGCAAAGGCGCATAGGAGCTTGACGACACGTACGCCATACCTGTCGAAATTCTCATGAAATAGGGCTTCAAGCTCACAAACTCCAGCCAGTCGGATTGATATCTCATCATGACCCAGTGCTTCAACACCTTGATAGTACCTGGCATCCTGTGCACCCTCCCTCGCAGCGTCCCCATACTCACGAGCAGTTCTTCTCTCCTGTATGGCTGCCGCTACTTGTGCATTACCTGCCGCCAACTGTGCTTCAGCTGCCTGTACTTGTTTGTCCGCGACACCGGTTGAAACTACGAGTTGCTGTTCGGCAGTCTCCGCGCGTCGCTTAGCAATTTCGTTCTGATCCTTCGCAATGTCCTTTGAAGCCGTGATCTGGTCTCGGGCAGCCTTCACCCGTCGCTCAGCAATTTTGTTCTGATCTTTCGCAATTTCCTTTGAGGCCTCGACCTGATCAACGGCAGCGTCCGCGTGTTGCCTGGCAATCTCGTTCTGTTTTGCAATTTGATTTGTCCGTGCCGTGTTGGCTTCCAACGATGCCGTCTCTGCCGCTGCTGTTATCTTGGCTGCATTGGCTTGCGCTTCGGTGGCTGCCGCTTGATCGCTAGCTGATATGCTCCTCCACACTGCTATGAACACGCCGGCTACAGCGCCACCTACTAACGTTAGGTTCCTTAGAGTCTCAGATATACTCTCGTCCTCGGTCCTTATGTCATTCCATAGCCACGCGGAACCCGCAACATAAGCCACAACGTACAGAACAAAGGCGGCCCAATACCAACCCTTCTTCCAAGAGTTGACTTTCTTGGAGTCACTTGAGTCAGGCTGCTTCTCGGATTGCTCCGAGTTTGTTTCCTCCGCTTCCCGCCGATCCTCCATGTCGATTCCTCTCGCCTCGCTTTAAAGTAGTATCTACTACATTTACAACCAAGTCAAGTCGGAACTCGCTTCCGTGATCACAAACCCACAGGTCAGAGGCCTGGCGGTCGCGCCCAATCGGCGCCACTCAGCAGTGGCCTAGGCGATGTGGAGCGGAGAGGATCAGATCAGTCGTTGCGGATCTTGCGGGCTAGGGCTACCGCGGCCCTCGCTTCCCGGTTGGTGCGGTATTCGTAGATGTCTGCGCCGGCCAGGATCCAGCGGCTGCCCCGAACTCCCAGCCAGCGCAGCGGCTCGGGTTCCCAGCGCGGGTGGCGAACGTTCACCCAGGGCAGGTCGACCCGCTCGGAGTCGGTTCCGGTGATCAGGTCGGCCAGGGTGCGCCCGGCCAGGTTCGACGGTGCGACCCCCTCCCCCACGTACCCGCCCGCGCCGGCGGTGCCCGCGGCCCGGTCGAAGTGCACGAACGGGGTCCAGTTGCGGGGCACGGCGAGCACGCCGCCCCATCGGTGGGTGATCCGGGCGCTCGACAGCGCTGGGAACAGATCCACCAGGGTGGCGTGGATGCGCTCGTGTGATCGGTGGTGGCGCTCGATCGACGGGCTGATCCTCGAGCCGTACAGGTAGGGCACTCCCCGGCCACCGAAGGCGATGCGGTCATCAGCAGTGCGCTGGCCGTAGATCACCATGTAGCGGTCGTCGGCGAAGGTGGGCCGGTCGGCGAGGCCGATCTCGTCGAACACCGACTGCGGCAGCGGCTCGGTGCCGATCATCAGCGAGTAGATGGGCAGGAGCTGGCGCCTGCGGCCCTTCAGATCCCGGGTGTAGGCCTCGGTGGCCCGCACCACCACCTCGGCCCGCACTGTGCCCCGGTCGGTCAGTACGCGGCCGGGCTCAATGGCGGCCGCTGCGGTCTGCTCGAAGATCTTGGCCCCGCGCCGCTCCACCACGTCGGCCAGCCCCCGCACCAGCCGGGCCGGGTCGTGCGCTGCGCAGGGTGCGTAGAAGATGCCGCCGAGCACCCCGGTGGCGTTGGCGTGAGCCCGGGCTTCATCCACGGTCAGCAGCCGGATCTCGTCGTCGGTGAGACCGAGTTCATGATCATGGGCCACTTCGGCGGCCTGGCGTTCGGCCTGGGGGCGGTTGCGAGCGAACCGGATCACCCCGCCCTTGTGGTAGCCGCAGTCGATGCCCTCGGCCGCGGCCACCCGACCGATCTCGTCGACGCTGTCGAACACGGCCCGGGCGAGACGCAGCGAGGCAGGCAGGTCGGCGATGGCCGCGTACGCCTCAATGCCCGCGGCCAGCTCGCCCACCACCCAGCCGCCGTTGCGGCCGGAGGCCCCGAAGCCGCAGATGTCACGCTCGATCACCGTCACCCGCAGCGTCGGATCGAGCTGTCGCAGGTAGTAGGCGGTCCACAATCCGGTGAACCCGCCACCGACGATGGCTACATCGGCGTCGCGGTCGCCCTCCAGCGCCGGTCTGGGCTCGAGCGAGCCAGGGAAGGTGTCGAGCCACATCGACCGCTCGCGGTATCGCGCGTCTGAGGCCGGGCCGGGGGGCATCCCGCCAATGTACGCCCGCCGCGTCCGGCCTCACCGCGAATTGGCAGCCAGGAACGCCCAAGACGGCTCCCACCGCTGCCAATTCCCATGCGGTGACGAACTCGACCGCGAATTGGCAGCCAGGAACGCCCGAAACGGCTCCCACCGCTGCCAATTCCCCGGGAGGTCAGCGGATCTGGACTATCCGGCCCGAGCGGCCCCAGGACTTGTCGGCAGTGAGGACCTCGGCGTCGAGGCGGTCGCCTAGGGCCAGGCACAGCCGGTCGGCTAGCGAGAGGCCCTCGCCGCGCCGCCAGCGGCGGGCGGCCCACTCGGCGTCGTCGCTGGTCACCGGCTCCACCCGCACGCCGTAGCTCTCCAGTAGGGCTCGGGCCTGATCCCAGTCGCGGCCCGCACCCAGCACGCGTTGGGCGACCTCCGACCAGTTCGCTGCGCCGCACCTGGGATCTTCGGTTAGCGCGCCCTCGACCGCGTCGGCCCCGTCCTCACCCAGCAGGAACGCCAGGATCGCCGAGGCGTCGAGCACCGAGGTCACCCGGCATCCCCGCTCTCGGCGTCCTCGACCGCGGCCGCCCTGCGCCGGTCGGATAGGAGCTGCTCCACCAGATCCAGCCCCTTCAGATCGTTGCGAACCCGATCCCGAAGCTGCTCACGCGTCAGTAGGACCAGGCCGTCAGGCGACTCGACGAGCACCATCGGCGATCCGGCAACCAGTCCGGCGCGCTCCCGGACTGCGGCCGGCACCACGATCCGGCCCCGATCTCCCATTGCGACTATATGTGTCCCACTCATGCCTTGATGATACCACTCGACTGGCATGTCTGGGAAGCGGTGGCGCCGCTCGAACCGCGTACCGAGCAGCCTGCCGATGGCTTCGGCACCATGGTGCCAGCGCTAGCCTGCGGGTATGCGACGGCCGTCGATCAGGCGACTCGACCTTGCCGGATCACCCGAGGCCATGGGCGACGCCCACGGACAGGCCCACGCAGCCGAGATCCGGCAATACGCCCACGACCGGGTGGAGCTGGTCGCCGAGGGGCTTTGGAGCGGTGGACCGCTGGAGCGGGGCGCGGTGCTGGAGTTGGCCGGGGCCTGCCTTCCGGCCCACGAGGCGTTCTCGCCCCGGCTGCACGCGGAGATGCTGGCCATGGCTGGCGCGGCCGGCATCACCCCGGCCGAAGCAGTGGTGGTGGGCGGCTTCACCGACTTCGTGGACACGGTTCGAGCGGTCACAGCCGGACCTCATCCGGTGTCAGTGACCGAGGACGACTGCACCGCGTTCATTGTTCCCGATCAGCGGACCGAAGGCGCCGGGATGATCGGGCAGACCTGGGACATGCATGACACCGCCACCGACCATGTGGTGCTGGCCCGCCTGCGCCCCGACGCCGGTCCCGACGCGCTGGTGTTCACCACCGTGGGGTGCCTGGGCCAGATCGGCATGAACTCGGCAGGCGTGTGCGTGGGCATCAACAACCTCACCGGCAACGACGGCCGTTTCGGCGTGACGTGGCCGTCGGTGGTGCGCGAGATGCTCGCTCAGGACACCGCGGCCGGGGCGCTCGGGGTGCTGCTGCGAGCCGATCTCGCCGGCGCCCACAGCTACCTGATCCTTGACGCCGAGGGCAGGGGCTACTGCGTCGAAGCCATGCCGTCGGCCCGGCCGGTCCAGCCCCTCGAGACCGAGCCGCTGGTGCACACCAACCACGTGACCGACGCCGAGGCCCTAGCGCTCGAAAGCGAGAGGGACGGCGAGCTGATGGCCAACTCGCGCCGCCGCCTGGAACTGGCCGAGAGCCTGCTGTCCGACACCGGCGGGCCGGTCGATCCCGACCGGCTCATGGAGATAACCCGGGAGCCCACTGCCATCTGCCGCTGGCCCGACGCCAAGTACCGGGTCGAGTCGAGTGGCGCGGTGATCATGCGGCCCCGAACCGGCGACCTGTGGGCCTGCTGGGGCCAGCCCGCCGAGAACGACTACGAGCACTTCTCGCTGACACCCGTCGCGATCGGCCATGTCTGAGGCCACTGCCGACCCTCCCCAAACTGGCAGCAGAACGCGCCCTATAGGGGTCAAGACGCTGCCAATTCCCGCCGGCAGGCCCGCCCGAGCGCGTACGCACCCGCCATGGGCGAACTGACCTACACGAACATCCGGCCGGAGTGGGCCGAGGCGCTCCAGCACATTGAGCACACCGCCTTCCCGACCGCGGACACCGAAGACCTCTACTGGGCCGACGAGCTGCGGGCTCTCGCCCTCGAGTTCGGTGAGGGCGGCGTGGTGGTACTCGACGGCGACACACCGGTGGCCATGGGTCTGGGCATCCGCATCCACTTCGACTTCAGCCACACTCAGCACTCGATCCGCGACCTGGTTGGGGTCGACGGCGGCACCGGCCACGTTCCCGACGGCGCCTGGTACTACGGCACCAGCATCGCGGTGCTGCCCGACTACCGCCGCCGGGGCATCGGCAAGCGGCTTTACGACATGCGCAAGCAGATATGCCGGGACCTCAACCTGGCCGGCATCGTGGCCGGAGGGGTGATCCCCGGCTACGCCGGCCACAAGGACGAGATGTCGGCCGCCGACTACGTGGCCAAGGTCTCGGCCGGCGAGTTGTACGACGCCACCCTCACCATGCAGATCGCCAACGGCTTCGAAGCCCGCGGCGTGATCGCCGACTACATCCGTGATCCCGCGGTGGACAGCTGGGCGTCGCTGATCGTCTGGGAGAACCCCGACTACAACCCCGACCGCTAACGCCGTTCGGCGCGGGACTCCAGTTCGGTGATCAAGTCGAGGGCATGCTCGCCCAGCGCGGGGACGGTGGTGTCCGGGTCGCCGGCGTCGCTGAGGTTGAAGGGGGGCTTGTAGACCTCGGTCGAGCCGGTCGGCGTGGTCACCTGCATGAAACGGTCGCGGGCCCTGAGCTGATCGTGCTGCCACAGCGCCATCGGGTCCCGCACGAAGCTGTGGGCCACCCGGCCGGCCCTCAGGCGCTGCATCAGCTCCTCCGGGCTGACCGACGTGAACACCGACGTGATCAAGGCCTCCAGATCGTCGATGTTGGCGATGCGATCGGAGTTGTCGGCGAACCGGGGATCGTCAGACAGCGCCGGGTCGCACAGCACGTGCTCGGCGAAGTCGGCCCAGTCCCGGTTGCTCTGCACGCCGATCATCACGAGCTCGCCGTCGCTCATCGGGTACATGCCGTAGGGGGCGATGATGGTGTGGCGGTGGCCGGCCCTCGGCGGCACCGAGCCCTTGCCCACGGCCGCGTAGGTCGGCGCAGCCGTCCACTCGGCGATGCTCTCCAGCATCGACACCTCGATAGAGGCACCCTCGCCGATGGCCTGCCGGCGGTACAGCGCGGCCAGGATCGATGAGAAGGCGTACATGGCCGCGGCGATGTCCGCGATCGAGAAGCCGACCTTGCACGCCTGGCCCGGCGTGCCGGTCAGCGCCACCGCTCCCCCCTCCGCCTGGACGGCCAGGTCGTAAGCCTTGTCGTCGGTGCGAGGGCCGCCCAGTCCGTAGCCGGAGATGTCGCAGGCGATCAGGCCGGGCAGGTCCGCCCGCAACTGGTCGGCGAGGATCCCGGCCCGGCGGGCCGCGGCCGGTGACAGGTTCTGCACGAAGACGTCGGCGCCGGCCACCAGCCGGTCGAAGCGGGCACGGTCCTCGGGATCCTTCAAGTCCAACTCGATGCTCTGCTTGCCGCGGTTGGCCCAGACGAAGAACGCGGAGGTGCCGCTCATAGCCGAGTCGTAGTGGCGGGCGAAGTCACCCTCGCCGGGTCGTTCCACCTTGAGGACACGGGCGCCCAAGTCGGCCAGCTGGCGGGTGGCGAACGGCGCGGCCACAGCCGCCTCCAATGCGACCACGATCACGCCCTCCAGGGGCGCACTCATCAGGGTCGCTCCTCCGGTGGCAGGTAGCCACCGCGGGTCTGGGGCAGCCTCATGTCCAGGATCCGCGACGCCACCACCGTGCGCAGGATCTGGGCCGTGCCCCCGCCGATGGTGAACATGCGTACGTCGCGGTACATGCGCTCCAGAGGATTGTTGCGGCTGTATCCGGCCGCGCCGTGGGCCTGCAGCGCGTCGCTCACCACGGCGATGGCCGTCTCAGACGTGAAGATCTTGGCCTGGGCGGCCAGGGCCGGATCGGGGAACGGGCTGCCGCCGGGACCCTGGGAGGCCGCCGCCCGGTAGGTGAGGCTGCGGGCTGCCTCCAGCTTCACCGACATGTCGGCCAGCATCCACTGCAACCCCTGGAACTCGGCTATGGGGCGCCCGAACTGCTCGCGCTTCTTCACGAACTCCAGCGCGAGCTCGTAGGCGCCCGAAGCCAGGCCGAGCGCCACGGTGCCGGCGCCCACCCGCTGCGTGTTGTAGGCGTTCATCAGGTCGGCGAAGCCCCGTCTCAGCCCCGACGGCGGCTGCACCGCCATGTCGACGGTGACCTCCATGTCGTTGAAGTTGACCACTGTCTCGGGAATGCCCCTCAGTCCCATAGCCGGCTCCCGGGGCCCTATCTCGAGCCCCGGCGTCTCGTCCCTGAAGGCCAGGAACCCGCCGATGCCCTCCTCGTTGCCGCGCTCGTCAAAGACCCGTGCGAACACGAGGTGCGTCCTCGACACGCCGCCGCCGGTAATCCAGTGCTTGACCCCGTTGAGCACGTAGCCGTCACCGCTCCGGTCGGCCCGGGTGGTCATCTCCGATGCCGCGCTCCCGGCCCCGGGCTCGGTGATGCAGATGGCCGGCTTGTCACCGGCCAGCACCAGCGCCGCCACCTTCTGGCGCTGGGCGTCGGTGCCGTAGGCCATGACCGCGGAGAGCGCCCCCATGTTGCACTCCACCGCGATGCGGCCCGTGACCCCGCACACCTTGGCCATCTCCTCCACCACCAGCACAGCATCGAACAGCGACCGGCCGGGGCCGCCGAGGGCGGCGGGCACGGTCATGCCCGTGAAGCCGGCCTGCTGGAGGGCGGCGACGTTTTTCCAGGGATACTGCTCGCTGCGGTCCACCTCGGCGGCCCGCGGCGCGATCACCTCGCGAGCCAGGGCCCGGGCCTCAGCCTGGAGGGCCCTCTGCTCCGGCGTGAGCTCCCAGCTCATGCCGCCACGACCGCCGCCTGCGCGGTCAGCGTTATCAGGTCTCGCTGGGCGATGCTCCCGCCGATGTACCGAGTAGTCGCACCCAGTACGTCCACGATCTGCACGCAGTGGTCATAGTCGCCGTGGGCGTAGCTGCCGAAGGCCTCCACCAGCGGCTCGACCACGCGGCTGAACGTCCTGTCGTTCTCGCTGGTGCCCGCCCGGCGCTCCTCGAGGCCCCGGAACCAGCGTCCCGCCCCGGGATGGTCGGGCCTGCGGGCGTAGGCCAGAGCGGCATGCACGTCCAGGAAAGCGCAGGTGTGGCGTTCGGCCACTTCATCCCAGCGGTCCGCCAACGCGTCCCAGCGGTCGCCGGCGTCGCACCCGGCCAGTTCGAGCCGCCACAGCAGCGAGGTCTGGTCGCAGAGCTGGAAGGCAGTGGTGGCATGGGGCTGGCGCGCGTCGAAGACCGCCAGCGCGCCGGCGGCATCACCCGAGGCCAGGAGGCGCAGGGCCAGGTGCCACCAGATGTGGGTGGCCAACAGCTCCTGGGCGTTCCAACGCTCGGCCGAACCCGCCAGGAGATGGAGAGCGGCAGGCGTGTTGTCGGTGGACTCGTAGACGTGGGCCAGAGCGTGCCGGGCCCACAGGTCATCCGGATCGAGGCCCAGGGCGGCCTCGCCCAGCTCCTCGGCCTCGTCGTAGCGTCCGACCTCCTCCAGGGCGAAGGCGTGCTGGCCGGCCACGAACCCCCATCCCGGCTTGCCGCGCCACGCCTCCTCAGCATGCGAACTGGAACCCAGACGGCCGGGGTCATCGCCGATGTGCAGGTAGATGTCGTGCGCGAAGCGCACTGCGGCGAAGTCGCGCTGGCGACGGGCTATCTCGTCCCAGCGACGGGCGGCGACGGTGAACTCCCCCGCCAGGAGCATCTCCAGCGCGGTCATATGGGCCCGCTCGCGGTCGCCCGATGCAGTTGCCCGCGCTCGGGACCGGCCGACGTCTGCTGTCAGAGCGGGTGAGCCAGGCGGGGACCCGGCCAGCACCCGGTAGACGGCGGCGAACACCGGGCCCAGAACGAACGCCTCGTCGTCGGCGCCTGCCTCCGACATCACGGCCACCGGGTCACCCCGGTAGTGCAGGTACTGCTCCCAACCGCGCTCCCAGGCGTCGACGCTGGCCGGCTCGCCCTCCACGGAGCCCAACTCAGGCAGGCCCACCACGCTCACCCGACTTCAACCTCCAGGTGCTCTATGCCGTTGACGAAGTTCGAGTCCACGTAGACGGGATCGCCGGCCAGTCGCAGATTGATGCCCCGGGAAAGGATCGACTCGATGAGGATCGCCACCTCGAGGCGGGCCAGTGGCGCTCCGAGGCAGAAATGGGCTCCACCCCCGCCGAAGGCGACGTTGGGCGGCCGCAGCGGCCTGGTGACGTCGAAGCGCATCGGCTCATCGAACACCTCCTCGTCGAAGTTGGCCGCCGCGTACCACATCACCACTTTGTCACCGGTGCGCAGCGGGGTGTCCTGAAGCACGGTGTCGCGGGTCAGCGTGCGCCGGAAGTACAGGATCGGCGACGAGTACCGGATCACCTCCTCGACGGCCCGGTCCATCAACGAGGGATCGGAGCGCAGCCGCTCGAACTGGTCGGCGAACTCCACCAGGTGCAGGGCCAGGTGCGCCATCGACGCCCGGGTGGTCTCGTTGCCGGCGAAGACCATGAGCCGGAAGAAGTTGGTGAACTCGGCGTCGGTGAGACGTTCGCCGTCGACCTCGGCCTCGATGAGCTTTGTGATCAGGTCGTCGGCGGGCTCGGCCCGGCGCCGCTCGCCCAGGGCGCGGGCGTACTCGTTGATGCCGTGGGCGGCCGGGCTGTTGAACGGCAGGAGTCTCAGATCAGTGGTGTTGCCGTAGGCGGTGGGCTCCAGCGGCTTGCTGGAGGTGCCGGCCACCAGATGGTCGGTCAACTCGATCATGTAGTCGTGGTCCGACTCGGGCACGCCCATGATGTCGCAGATCACTCCGATGGGGATCGGCGCGGCCACAGCCTCCACCCAGTTGCCGCCCCCGGCCTGTACCAGCGCGTCGAGGCGTCGGGCGATCCTGGCTCGCACGGCCGTCTCGTAGGACTGCACGTGGCGTGGCGTGAACGCCGAGCTGACCAGCCGCCGCAGCCGGGTATGCACCGGCGGGTCGAGGTCGATCATGGACGCCCGGGCCGACAGGGCGTCCTCGTCGATGTCGTAGATCTGTATGTGCCCGACGGCCGACGAGTACAGGTCGGTGTCGCGGGAGACCTCCGACACCGGCGCATGGCGGGTGACCGACCAGAAGCCGGTGCGGTCGCCGCCGCTGGGCGGGGTCCAGCTCAATGTGGGGCGGAGCCGCATCTCCGCGAAGGCCTCCTGGGGGATGCCTTGGGAGAAGGTGGCCGGATCCTGAAGGTCGGCCGGCGCCAGAACCCGCTCGGAAAGCACAACTATCCGAGCACGAAGGGGTCGCGGGTGGCGCCCGTCAGCTCCACCCACACCGTCTTGGTCAGCAGGTAGCCGTCGAGGGCCTCGCGGCCGTTGTCCTTGCCGTAACCGGACTGCTTGAACCCGCCGAAGGGCGCGGTGTAACTGGCGGTCCGGTAGGTGTTGACCCAAACGGTGCCGGCATGGAGCGCCCTCGACATCCGCAGAGCCCGGCGCACGTCGAGGGTCCACACGCCGGCAGCCAGCCCGTAGTCGGAGTCGTTGGCCAGCTTGACGGCCTCGTCCTCGTCATCGAAGGTCATCATGGCCAGCACCGGGCCGAACACTTCGTTGCGCACGATGGTGGTGTCGTTGGTAGCGCCCGTGATCACGGTGGGCCGCACGAAGCGGCCTCCCAGGACCGGGTCGACCACCCCTCCGGCCGCGATGTTGGCTCCCTCGGCCCGGGCCTGCTCGATCATGGCCAGGATGCGGTCGCGCTGGGCGTCCGACGCGGCCGGGCCCATCTCGGTGGCGAAGTCCGACGGGTCGCCCAGCACCAGTTCGCTGGCCCGGGCCGTGATCCGGCCCACGATGTCGTCGGCCACGCCTCGCTGTACGTAGGCACGCGACCCCGCTATGCAGGTCTGGCCGCTGGCCGCGAAGATCCCGGCCAGCAGGCCGTTGGTCGCGGCCTCGGGGTCGGCGTCGTCGAAGATGATCTGGGGGGACTTGCCGCCCAGTTCCAGCACGGTCGGCACCAGATTGCCGGCTGCGGCCCGGGCCACGTGGCGGGCGGTGTCGCCGCCGCCGGTGAAGGTGATCTTGTCGATCCCGGGATGGGCGGTCAGTGCGGCCCCCACTGACGGGCCTCCGGTGACCACGTTGATCACCCCCGGCGGGAATCCGGCCTCGGCGGCCCGCTCGGCCAGCAGCAGCGCGGTGACCGGGGTGAGCTCCGACGGCTTCACCACGGCGGTGCAACCTGCGGCCAGCAGCGGCGCCAGCTTCCAGGTCAGCAGCAGCAGGGGCGAGTTCCACGGGATGATGGCGCCCACCACCCCGACGGGCACCTTCTCGGTGTAGACGAGGAAGTTGGGCGTGGGGCTGGGGATCTGCTCGCCACAGATCTTGTCGGCCAGGCCGGCGAAGTAGTCGTAGTAGCTCTGGAGGCTCTTGGCCTGCGCCGAGGTCTCGCGGATGATCTTGCCGTTGTCGCGCGTCTCGATGGCGGCCAGCTCGTCGGCGTCGCGGGTGAGGATCTCGCCCAGGCGACGCATGAGCCGGGCCCGCTCGGCCGCCGCCATCTGCGCCCACGGCCCGTCGGCGAAGGCCCGGCGGGCCGCGGCCACCGCCGCGTCGACGGCGTCGGGGTCGTCGGCCACCTCGGCCCAAACCTCCCCCGTGAAGGGGTTGGCCGTGGTCATGCGGAGCCCGCCGGCGGGTGCGGCGAAGCCCCCGTCGATCCAGTTGTCGTAAGTCTGCATGCAGGCCTCCTACTCGCTCGGCCTCTGGGGTTCGACGATGGAGACGGCCGCGCCCGGGCACCGGTGCACGACCACATCGGCTCGCGGGCGGGACAGCGCACCCGACCCGATGACGGACGAGATCACCTCGTCCTCGTCGAGCAGGAAGATCTCGGGTTCCAGCATCTCGCACTGGCCGCCGCCGATGCACCGCTCGGAGTCGACGGCCACCCGTACCAACTCAGCGCTCACGATGCCGCCTCGGCCAACGACTCGGCCAGGATGCCCAGGCCCTCGTCGACGTCGGCGTCGGTGGCCACCAGCGGCACCAGCACCCGGATGCAGTTGGAGTAGACCCCGGCTCCCATGAGCAGCAGACCCCGCTCGAAGGCGGCCTCCATGACGGCGGCGGCTGTCTCAGGGGCGGGCTCGCGGGTGGCCGGGTCCCTGACGAACTCGAGGGCCAGCATGGCGCCCAGGCCCCGCACCTCGCCGATGGCGGGCGTGGAAGCGGCCAACTCGTCGAGGGCGCATCGCAGGCGGCGGCCCAGAGATTCGGCAGCCTGCTGGAAGTCCGGGTCGAACACCCGGGCGACGGCCACGGCCGCGGCCGCGCACGACAGCGGATTGCCGCCGTAGGTGCCGCCGATGCCGCCGCCATGGACCGAGTCCATGATCTCGGCCCGCCCGGTCACGCCCGAGATGGGCAGGCCGCCTCCCATCGACTTGCCCCACGTGCACAGGTCCGGCTCGACGCCGTAGTGGGCGATGGCCGCGGGGACCCCGGTGCGGCCCATGCCCGACTGGACCTCGTCGGCGATCACCAGGATCCCGTGTTCGGCCGCGATCTCCGCGACCCTGCCCGGGTAGTCGTCGGGCATGGGGATGAACCCGCCCTCGCCCTGCACCGGCTCGAAGATGATGGCGGCCACGTTCGACGGGTCGGTCTGGTTCTTCAGCAGCCGCTCGAGCCCGGCGACGGCGTCGTCGGAGGTCACCCCCCGGTACGGGTAGGGGCCTGGCGCCCGGTACACCTCCGGCGCGAAGGGGCCGAAGCCCAGCTTGTAGGGCCGCACCTTCGACGTCAGCGACATGGCCAGCAGGGTGCGCCCGTGGAAGCCGTTGTCCAGGCTCACGATGCCCGGACGGCCGGTGTGGTAGCGGGCGATCTTCACGGCGTTCTCCACCGCCTCGGCGCCGGAGTTCAGCAGCAGGGCCTTCTTGGCGAAGTCGCCGGGATGGCACTCGCACAGCAGCCGGCACACCTCGACGTAGGGCTCGTAGGCCGACAGGGAGAAGCACTGGTGCAGGTACGCGTCGAGCTGGGTGCGGATGGCAGCCACGATCTCGGGGCTGCGGTGGCCGTGGTTGACGGTTCCGATGCCCGACACGAAGTCGATGAACTCGCGGCCGTCCACGTCGGTGATGCGGGCCCCCGATGCGCTGGCCACGAAGAACGGCCGGCCCGCGGTCCCGGCGGCCACCCAACGGGCCCGCTCCGCCGCCAGACGCTCGGTGTTGGGCAGAGAACTCATGGTTTACCTCCCGGAGCCATCTCCACAGACAGCACGCCGTGGACGAAGTTCGACGCCATCCTCACGGGCTCGCCGCGCTGCTCCAGGAACATCCGCCGCGCGGCCATCTCCTGAAGCAGCACCGACACCTCAAGCCGGGCCAGGAACGCGCCCAGGCACAGGTGAGGCCCTCCCCCGCCGAAGGCGAAGTGCTCGTTGTCGCCGCGGCCGACGTCGAAGCGGAAAGGATCGGCGTAGGCGGCCTCGTCGCGGTTGGCCGAGGCGTACCACATGACCACCTTGTCGCCGGCGGCGATGGCGGTGCCGGCCAGCTCGCAGTCGGTGGCCGCCGTTCTTCGCATGTGCAGCACCGGGGTGGCCCAGCGGATGATCTCCTCGGTGGCCGGCTCGACCAGCCCGGGGTCGTCCAGCACCCGCTGCCATTGGTCGGGATGGGCTGCCAGGGCCATGGCACCGTGGCTGATGGCGGTGCGGGTGGTCTCGTTGCCGGCGAAGACCAGCAGGTGGAACAGGTGGCGGTACTCGTGCCGCGAGATGCGCCCGCCGTCGGCTTCGGCCTTGACCAGGTGGGTGACGAGATCGTCGCAGGGCTCGGCCCTCCGCATCGAGCGCATCTCGTCGCCGTACTCGAACAGGGCGTGGCTGGCCGGGCTGTTGAACGGCAGCAGGCGCAGCTCGGTGGTGTTGCCGAAGGCGTCGGGCGGCAGCGACTGGGTGTCGCTAGTGCCCTCCACCAGGTAGTTCGACAGCTCGACGAGGTAGTCGGCGTCGGCGACGGGCACGCCCAGCATCGACAGGATCACGCGGATGGGCAGCGGTGCGGCCACCATGTCGACCCAGTCGCCGCCTCCCCGGACCATGAACTCGTCGAGCAGCTCGACGGTGATCTCGCGAACCGCTTCCTCCCAGCGGCGGATGTTCTTGGGGGTGAACGCCCCCGCCACCATGCGCCTCAGGCGGGTGTGGTCGGGGGCGTCGGTGTCGATCAGCGAGCGGCGGGCCTCCAGGGCATCGGCTTCCAGGTCCCACAGGTTGGTGTGGCCGATGGCCGACGAGAACACCTTCGGGTTACGGGACACCGCCCTGACGTCGGCGTGGCGGGTCACCGCCCAGAACCCGTTGTCCTCGTAGGGGTGCCAGGCCAGCCCGGGCATGGACCGGATCTGGGTGAACCGCTCGTGGGGGATGCTGTCGAGGTAGAGCCGCGGATCAGCGATCTCGGGGGCCAGGGTCGGTGTGGAAGCTGACGGGCTCATGGGGTCTAGCAGTGCGCCAGGAAGCGGTCTCGCTCCCAGTCGTTGACAACCTCCGGGTCGGGAGAGTTCTCGGCGGCCAGAGCGAGCTCGTGCTCGGCGGTGCACAGGTAGTTGGTCGAGAAGTCTGTTCCGAGCATCTCCGCCAGCGGGGAGCCGCGGTAGGCGGCTATGGCGTCGGCCAGCGTCGCGGGCAGAGGAGCGCAGTCGCCGGGATTGGTGTACATGTCGCCCTCGCTCATCGGAGGGATCTCCAAGCCCCACTCGAGCCCGTCGCAGCCGGCGGCCAGCACCCCGGCGATCATCAGGTGGGCGGTGGCGTCGGCGCCCGCGGACCTGAACTCCACCCGGTTGCCCGACGAGCCGGCCTCGGTTATGCAGCGGGCCATCACGGTGCGGTTGTCCCCGCCCCAGTGCACGTGGGTCGGGGCGAAGGTGTAGGGCCTCACCCGCTTGGCCCCGTTGTCGGTGGGCGCTCCGAGCAGGCTCATGGATTGGGCGTGCTCCAGCAGGCCTCCGAGCCATTTCGACATCAGCTCGTTGGGGACTCCGTCGGAGTCTGCGAAGGCGTTGGCCCCGTCGACGTTGAGGCTGGTGTGGACGTGCATCCCCGAGCCCGACTGGTCCGCCCACGGCTTGGGCATGAAGGTGGCCCTCATCTCGTGGCGAACCGCCACCTGCTTGACGATGCTCTTGAAGAGGACCGTCGCGTCGGCGGCGGTCATGGCGTCGGCGTAGGAGATGTTGACCTCGATCAGCCCCGGCCCGTACTCGGCGTTGGAGGACTCCACGTCGAGCCCGGCGCCGAGCAGCCCGGCCCGCATGTCCGCGATGCAGTCCTCGAGAGCGACGGCGTCGGTGAGGGAGGAGTACTTGATGTGCTCCTGGACCCGCGTCCAGTCCTCGTTGCACAGGTAGAACTCGAGCTCGGTGGCCGCTATCGGCTCGAATCCGAGGCCGCGGCATCGCTCGATCTGCTGGGCCAGCACGCGGCGGGGGGACAGCTCGTGCGGCCGGCCGTGCTCGTCGAACACGTCGGTGAAGACGATGGCGTAACCGGGCTGGTGAGTGAAGGTCCTCCCGGTGGACAGATCGGGCATCAGCTTGCAGTCGAGATAGCCGGTGTCCATGTTGATGAACGGGTTGTCGGTCAGGTCGTCCTGCGCGTCCATGATGAAGATGGCGTCGGCGATGGCCACCCCGTCCTCAGCCACCGTGGCGAAGAAGCGCTCGACGGGCACCCGCTTGCCCCGCAGGTGCCCCTGGGTGTCGGGGACGGCCACCTCCACGGTGTGCACTTCGGCTTCCGTGCATGCCTTCTGGAATCTGGCTGCTGCTTCGGTGTCGGTCATCGATGCTCCTAGTGGGTATTGACGTTCGGATGGACGAGTATCAGGAGACGGCCAGCACGATGCGCGACTCGACCTGGCCGGCTCGCAGCCGGTCGTGGGCAGTCTGCGCGTCTTCGAGGGGCAGCGTCTCCACCGGGTTGAGCACCGAGGGCTCCCGCCCGGCCAGACCGAGCAGCTCGTCGAGCTGGGCGCGGCTGCCCCAGACGCTGGTCATGAAGCGGGCCTCGTGGGGCACCGCCCCGAAGCCGAAGGGGATCCGGCCGCCGTAGAGCCCGACCACCGCCACCAGCCCGAGACGGGCCACTGAGCCCGCGGCGGCCGCCAGCGTCGCCTCGCTGCCGATGAAGTCGACGATGAAGTCGAACGGGGGCAACTCGTCGCCGGGGGCGTAGGCGCTGTGGGCGCCGCGCTCAAGCGCGGTGGCCCGCTTCGCCTCGGAGAGGTCCAGGGCCCCGACCTCTGCGTCGCTGAGCAGCCGCAGGTACCGGAGGGCGTACTGGCCGAGGCCTCCCGCTCCGATCACCAGCGCCCGGCGCCGGCGGCCCGGGCGGCGCAGCGTCTCGAGACCCTGAGTCACGGCCCGGTAGGCGGTGAGACCACCGCAGGCCAGGGGAGCGCTCACAACCGGATCGAGTTCGCCGAGAGACGCCAGGTAGGCGGTGTCGGGAACCCGCATCTTCTCGGCGTACCCGCCGTCGGAGAAGATGCCCGCCTCCCGGGCGTCGACGCAGATCATCTCCACGCCTTCGGCGCAGAGCTCGCAGGACCGGCATCCCCACGGCGCGTAGACCATGACCGGGCCCAGCCTCGGATGCACACCGGTCACCTCGTGGCCGAGGACCAGCGGCAGGGGGCTGGGGATCACTCCTTCCACCACGTGCAGGTCGGAGTGGCAGACGCCGCACGCGGTCACGTCAATGATCTCGGCGGCCGCATCGGGCTCAGGGTGGTCGCCGACGAAGCGGAGCTCCGTGTTGAACACCTCGAGAACGACCGCTCTCATCTCACCGCTCCGGCCTAGTAGCTCTTGGGCAGGCCCAGGCACTTCTGGGCGATGAAGGCCAGCACCAGATTGTTGTTGACCGGAGCCACCTGATACAGGCGGGTCTCGCGCAGCTTGCGCTCGATGTCGTACTCGACCGCGAACCCGAACCCGCCGTGAGTGTTCAGCGCGGCGTTGCCCGCCTCCCACGAAGCTTCCGAGGCCAGCATCTTCGCCATGTTGGCCTCGGCGCCGCACGGCTCGCCCCGGTCGAAGAGGTCGGCCGCCTTCCAGCGCATCAGGTCGGCCGCCTGGAGGTTTGCGTACGCCTTGGCCAGCGGGAACTGCACTCCCTGGTTCTTCCCGATGGGTCGTCCGAAGACCTCGCGCTGGCGGGCGTACTCGCTGGCCCGGTCGAGGAAGAACCGGCCGTCGCCAATGCACTCGGCCGCGATCAGGATCCGCTCGGCGTTCATCCCGTCGAGGATGTGGGAGAACCCCATCCCCTCGGTGCCGACCAGAGCCTCCCCGTCGATCACCACGTCGTCGAAGAAGACCTCGGTGGTGTTGTGGTTCATCATCGTGGGGATCGGGTTGATGGTCAGCCCGGGCAGCATCTCGCCATCGGGGCCCCGCAACTCGAATATGAACACCGACAGTCCCGACGTGCGGTCGTCAGACTGGCCGGGCGGGGAGGTGCGAGCCAGCAGGATCATCAGGTCCGAGTGCAGCGCCCGCGAGGTCCAGATCTTCTGGCCGTTGATGCGCCACGTGTCGCCTTCCCGCTCGGCGCGGGTGCGGATGGCGGTGGTCTCCGATCCCGCCGCGGGCTCGGTCACACCGAACGCTTGGAGGCGCAGCCGCCCGTCGGCTATCCGGGGCAGGTAGCGCTGCTTCTGGGCCGCCGATCCGTGGCGCAGCAGGGTTCCCATCACGTACATCTGGGCGTGGCAGGCGCTGGGGTTGCCGCCGCTGGCTGAGATCTCCTCCAGGATGACCGACGCCCCCGCCAGGCTGAGTCCGCCGCCCCCGTACTCCTCGGGGATCAGCGCGCCGAGCCAGCCCTGCTCGGTCAGCTCGGCCACGAACTCCTCCGGGTAGCGATCAGGCTCGAGCTCGCGCCAGTAGGCGTTGCCGTACTTGTCGCACAGGCGCCGCACTTCGGTGCGGATCATCTCGAAGTCCTCGGCCGCGGCGACGGCGTGGGGCGGGGCCGGCGCGACGGCGGAGACGGTCACTGCTCTGCCTCCTCGTCCCAGTAGCCGTGACGCTGCAGCAACTCGGCCGCGGCGATGCCGCTCTGGTGCAGGTGCTCCTCCATCGCTCGGCGAGCGCCGTCGGCATCGCGCGCGCTGATCGCCTCGAGGATGGCGGCGTGGTGCTGGACGGCCTGCGAGTCCCAGCCCTCGATGAACTCGTAGTAGCGGGACGGCACCGAGCGGACCAGGTGACTCAGCAGCCATCGGGTCCGGCGGGGTGCGGCCGAGTTGATCACCCGATGGAAGGCGTTGTTCAAGGCCGACAGGTCCTCGCCGCTGTCGTGCTCGAAGCGTTCGTGGATGGCGGTGAGTTCGGCGATCTCATCGTCCTTGAGCGATTCGGCGGCCATGGCTGCGGCTCTTCCGGCCACCACCCCGAACAGCTCGTAGTGGTCGATGATGTCGTCGGGCGTGAGATGCGCCACCGATGCGCCCCGGCGGGGTGTGACCTCCACCAGGCCCTCGCGTCCCAGGATCACGAGGGCCTCACGCACCGGGCTGCGACTCACATCGAGCACCTCGCCGATGGCGTCCTGGTCGATCTTGGTGCCCGGCTTGAGCGCGCCGGCCAGGATGAGGTCGCGGACGTAGGTAACGACCTCGTCCGCGAGGCTGCCGCGCCGACGGCGGCCGGGATCGACGGGCGGGTACTCGACGTTCATGTCCGGTCCTCGCCGGGCTGCGCGGCCTCGCCCAGGTACGCAGCCTTTACCGCCGCGTCGGCCTGCACCTCGTCCGGCGTGCCGATGGCGATCATCCGGCCCTGATCCAAGCAGTAGACCCGGTCGCAGATCCCGGTGATGAAGTTGAGGTCGTGATCGATCACCAGCACACCGGCGCCCACGGCTGCAGCCATGTTCCGGACGCTCTCCACCATAGCCAGCGACTCGGTGTCGCTCATACCGCTGGTCGGCTCGTCGAGCAGCAGGAAGGCGGGCGCGGCTGCCGCCGCCCGGGCCAGCTCCAGCCGCCGGGAGTTCCCGTAGTCGAGCTGGCCGGCTCGGCGGTTGCGATGCTCCCACAGGCCCGCTCCGGCCACGATGGCGTCGATGTCGGCCGGCGTGCCGCCGTTGCGATGGACCGAGGCCATGAGTGCGGCCACCTCCACGTTCTCCCGGACGGTGAGCGAAGAGAAGAGCCTGAGGTTCTGGAATGTCCGGACCAGGCCGGCCCGGGCGATGGCATGGGAGGGCTCCGACGTCAGCCCCATCTCGCCGAGCTGCACCTCACCGGAGGTGGGGTCCACCATGCCGGTCATCACGTTCACGAGCGTCGTCTTGCCCGCCCCGTTGGGGCCGATCAAACCCACGATCTCGCGGTTGGAGACTTCGATCGAGGCGCCGTCGAGAGCCCGGAAGCCGCCGAATTCCACCGTCACCCCGCTGGCGGAGAGATCGAGGGCGTCGGGTTCTGGAGCCGCGACCGCCGCGGCGGGGGGCTTCTGGCGGATGAAGCGGCGCCACAGCCAGGCGTCGACCTCCCAGTCGTCGAGCACGCCGTTGGGGCGCCAGATCATGAAGACGACCATGGCCAGGCCGAGCAGCACAGTCGGCAGCCCTTCCCGGAACACCCAGTCGAGGTTTCCGTCGAGTCCGAGACCGAATATCTCATAGCCGTCGGATCCCATGCGCCGGGCGCTCTCGCGCACCGCGGTGATGACCGCCACCCCGAGGAGTGCACCGGTCACGCCGTTGCGGCCGCCCACCACAAGCATGACCAGCGTGAGCAGCGTGTACTGGAAGAAGAAGAACTCGGGGAGGAGGCTGCCGATCTCGTACACCCGCAGAGAGGCGGCCACCGCAACCACCGCCACCGACAGCAGGAGCGCGATCGTCTGCTGGACGACGGGATTGATGCCCATGGCCCGGGCCGCGAGATTGTCCTCTCGGGCCGCCTGGTTCAGCCGTCCGATGCTGCTTCGGGCGAACAGCAGGGCCAACACGATGGCCGCGAACAGCGCGAGATAGATCGGTGTACGGGTCTGGAGCGTGTCGCCGATCCCGAAGGTCAGCCCGGCTCGCTCCCCGCCGGTCAGCTCGTTCCAGCTGGCGGCTACCTCGTGGGTGAAGAAGAGCAGGGCCAGCGTGATGACGGTGGCCGCCACCGAGCCCGACCGGGCCCCGGACCGTCCCAGGCCGATCCCGACGATCACGGCCACAATGAGCGTGATCACCAGAGCCACCCCGGTCGCGGGCAGGGGTCCCATCTCCACGTCGGCCAGTCCCCAGGGGGCATTCGGTATGCGGGTGTACTTGTCTTCGGGTGCGATGGCGAAGATGGCGAAGGCGTACCCGGCCACTGCGCCGAAGCCGATGTGGCCGAAGGAGAACACGCCGGTGTTGCCCACGTAGATCTGGATGCCGATCACCATGATGGCGTCGATGAACATCGCGGTGATCAGCTTCTCGGCCGACGCGCCCTCGACCATCAGCGTGTACAGCAGTCCCGCCCCCACGAAGGCGGCGAACAACACGACGGCGCCGGCCAGCGGGAAGGCGACATCGCGCCGCAGGCTGGGGAACAGCAGTCCGGCCTCGCGCCGGCGGTTCCCGGTCCATGCGGCCAAGAGCGACCGGGCCGCCATCACACCCGCTCCGCGTGGGCCACGTTGACGAGGCCGCCGGGCCTGAAGATGAACAGCAGCGCGATCAGGCTGAACACCACCCCCTGGGTGAGGGCGGCCGCCCCTCCCGGCAGCCAGGTTCGCAGCATCACTTCGGCGAGCCCCAGGGCGAGACCGCCGATCACCGCGCCCTTGAGGCTGCCGAGCCCTCCGATGAGAGCGGCCAGCACGCCGCTGAGCATCGGGTTGATGCCGGAGGTGGGAGAGGTGTGGCCGGCCCGCATCAGCCAGAAGATCCCGGCGATGCCGGCCAGCGCGCCGGAGAGGGCGAAGGCGCCCCGGATGACGCGGTCGGAGTTGACCCCCATCAGGCGGGCCGCGTCGAAGTCGGCCGCCGCGGCCCTGATCGACAGCCCGAACATGGTGCGCTGGAGGACGGCGGCCGTTAGGACCAGCGTCACGATCGCCACGATGATGACGACGGTGTCGAACACCTCCACCCGTACCGGTCCGACCGAGTAGGTGTCGGCGATCCAGCCCGGCTCCGCGAAGGTCTGGACCCGCGCGCCGACGTACATCAGGAAGATGGCCGCCACCAGGAAATGGATGCCGAAGGAGGTCAACAACTGGGTGAACTCCGACGAGCCCCGCACCCGGCTGAAGGCGATCCGCTCGATGAGCAGGTTGGTGATCACGGACACCACCACGATCAGGGGGGCCACCAGGTACCACGACCAGCCGTTGCTGAAGGCGGCGTAGGCCGCGTAGCCGCTCACGGTGATGAGCTCGCCGTGGGCGAAGTTCAGCAGGTGCATCACGCCGAAGACCACGGCCACGCCCAGCGCCAGCAGCGCGTAGATGCTGCCTCTTCCCAGCCCGTCGATCAGGTTCTGGACCAGTTCGGTCATGCCGCGCTCCCCCGCACGAAGGTATCGAACAAGTCGGTCTCGGCGAGGAGTCCCGAGCCCGCGCCTTGGCCCACCACTGCACCGCTGCGCAGCACGTAGGCGCGGTCGGCGACGTCCAGCATCCGGGCCGCGTTCTGCTCCACGACGAGCAGGGTCCGGCCCCGGTCCCGCAGCTCCGCGATCAACTCGAACACGGCGTCCACAAGGACCGGGGCCAGCCCCAGGGAGGGTTCGTCCATGAGCAGCAGCCGGGGCCTGCACATCAGCGCTCGGGCGATGGCGAGCTGCTGGGCCTCGCCGCCCGACAGGTAGCCGGCCATCGCGTCCCACCGGCTGCGGAGGAACGGGAAGACCTCGACGACTTCCTCGAGCATCTCGGCCCGCTCGGCCGCAGCCAGAGTGATCCCGCCGATCCGCAGGTTCTCGGCCACGGTGAAGTCGGCGAAGATGCGGCGGTGCTCCGGGACCAGGGCCAGCCCGGACTTCAGCATCTGCTCCGGTGCGGCCCCGGTGACTTCGGTGCCGTCGAAGACCACGGTCCCCGCGGCGGGAGGCAGCAGCCCCGCGACGGTGTTGAGCAGCGTCGTCTTGCCTGCCCCGTTGGGGCCGATGAGGCCGACCACCTCACCGTCCCCAACGGACAGGCTCACGTCGCGCAATGCCGAGATCGACCCGTACCGGGTGGTCAACCCGGACACTTCGAGCAGCATGGGTCTGTCTCTATCGACGGCCGCTTCCGGTCGGAATGGTTGTCCGGTCTGCCGTCACCTCATCTCGACGAGGACGTCCTGGCCGTTGACGATCCGCTTGATCGGGACCGACTTCGGCGGCGTGCCGGTGGTGCCGACGTAGGTGATGGTGCCGCTGAAGCCCTCGAAGCCCTCGATCTGGGCCACGGCGTCGCCGATCTGGGCTGAGTCGGTGCAGCCGCAGTTGACGATGCCCTGGATGCCCAGCAGCAGCGAGTCGACGTAGAGGCCCATGAAGCCCTGGCTCTCCAGCACCTCGCCGTCGTTGACGGCGGAGTATCCCTGGAGCAGGCGGTCGTTGAGGCCGCCCGGCTCGACGTTGATGTGGGGGGTGTGGACGATGCCCTCGTTGTTGGCCTCGAAGGCGATGCCCGTGGCGTCGAGGGCGTCGGTGCCGATGTAGGTGATGTTGTCGAACCCGGCTCCCTCGAGCTGGCCCCTCAGCGCGGTGACCTGGTAGCCGAGCGCGGCCGAGAAGAAGGCCTCGTTGTTCTGGAGGACCTCCGACAGTTCGGCCACCTGGGCGGAGAAGTCGGTGTCCACGAACCACGCGTAGGTGTGCTCCGCGACGATCTCGCCGCCACCGGCCTCGAAGACCTCCTTGAAGACGTCGGGGTTGTAGCCGGTGTACGGGCCCGGCTCGGTGAACACGAAGGCCCGGGTGATGCCCTGGTCGAGGGCCCACTCGGCCGCGGCCGAGGACTGGCCCCGGTCGTCGAAGGACACCAGGAACGAGTTGTTCTCGATGTCGGAGAGCGTGGGCTCAGTCGAGGCGGCCACGAAGACCGGCACCTGGCCGCCGGTGGCCTGCAGGATGGGCAGGGTGAAGTCGGCGAAGGGCGGGCCGATGAGGAAGTGGGCCCCCCAGTCGAGCAGCTGCTGGGCGGCCACGCCGGCGGTGGTGGCGTCGCCGCCGACGTCCTCGACCCGGACCTCGACGGGCGAGCCGTTGACGCCGCCGATGCAGTTGATCAGGTTGGCGAAGTGGGGCACCAGCTTGGAGCCGGGGATGTCGACGAAGCCGACCACGTCGCTGAAGTCCATGGCCATGCCGACCCTGATCGGCTCACCGGACGGCGCGGGCCCGCAGTTGTCGAGATCGGCGTTCAATGCGGCCCGGATGTCGACGGCCTGGACCATGGGCTCAGGCCCCGCCATGGCCGCCTCCGCGGCCGCGGCCTGCGCCTCAGCCTCAGCCTCAGCCGCCGCGGCGGCCTCAGCAGCGGCAGCCGCCTCAGCCTCAGCCGCTTCCAGCTGGGCTTCGAGTTCGGCAACGACGTCGGGGTCGATGGCCCCCTCGGCCTCCTCCATGGCGGCCTGCAATGCAGCCTCTGCCTCAGCGGCCCTGGCCGCGGCAGCCTCAGCCTCAGCCGCCGCTTCCTGGGCAGCCGCCTCAGCCTCGGCAGCCTCAGCCTCAGCCGCCGCAGCGGTAGCCGCCGCCTCAGCCTCAGCCGCCGCAGCCGCGGCCTCAGCCTCAGCCGCCGCAGCTTCCGCCTCCGCAGCCGCGGCCTCTGCCGCGCTGGTGTCGGGGGCTGCTGGTTCGTCGTCCTCGCCGCAGCTCGCGGCGAACAGGGCCAAGACCGCGACGAGGGCGATCACTGACTTGAACTTCATTGGACATACCTCCTGGGAGCGTTCGGCGGCGGACCGTAGCACACCAACCGTTCGGTAGCGAACGAATCGGGGCGGGGACCCGAGAGCGTTCAACGCGGACCGTAGCGCACCCCTCAGGGGACTGCAAATACTTTATTAAAAATTCAGAATGCAGCCGTCGATCGAGTCCAAGAGGTCCTCATAGGCAGTGCAGCATGGGTACTGCGGGTGCTCGGCAATCACGTTGTCCGGCGCCCGGAACAGGATCCCGGAGTCGGCCGCGGCCAGCATGGTCATGTCGTTGTAGGAGTCCCCCACCGCGACCACCCGGTAGTTGAGCGCACGGAAGGCCTCCACGGACCTCGCCTTCTGATCGATGACCCGGAGCCGGTAGTCGGCCAAGCGGTCGCCCTCCACAACCAGCGTGTGGCACAGAAGCAGGGGCCAGCCCAACTGGGCCATGAGGGGGCGGCCGAACTGCTCGAAGGTGTCCGACAGCAGCACGACGGGGACGCGGGACTGGAGTTCCTCGAGGAACCGGCGGGCGCCGGGCAGCGGCTCGAGCCCCTCGACGACGTCCATGATGGTGGTCATGGTGATGCCGGCCGCGTCGAGCGCCGCGATCCTGCTCTTCATCAGCACGTCGTAGTCGGGCTCGTCGCGGGTGGTGCGACGCAGGAAGTCGATGCCGGTGCGCTCGGCTACCGCAATCCACACCTCTGGGGTGAGCACGCCCTCCACATCGAGCACGACCAGAGACTGCGGACGGGAGGGCACCCGCGCTCAGCCTCCGCCCATCATCGCGGCGGCGCGCCGGTCCAGCTCGTCGTCGTCCACGTCCTCGATGTGGGTGTGCACACTCCACTTGTGGCCCCACGGGTCGAGGAACTGCCCGGCGCGGTCACCGTAGAACTGGTCCTCGGGGGGCCTCAGCTCCGTAGCCCCGGCTGCCAGCGCGGCTGCGAAGGTCGCGTCGCAGTCCTCGACGTTCACGGTCATGGACACCGGCGTCCCGCCCAGCGTCTTGGGCCCCACCACGCCCTCCTCCGGCCACTCGTCGGACAGCATGATCAGCGAGTCGCCGAGGCGCAGCTCGCTGTGGCCGATCCGGCCGCCGAAGTCCATGCGGCGACTCTCGGTGAAGCCAAGAACGCTCGTGTAGAAGTCGATGGCCTCGGCTGCGCCGTCCACACAGAGGTAGGTCGAGATACGCGGGTAGTCGTCGGGGATGGGGTTGACCATGGGTCAGGGTCCTTTCTGTGTGTTTCTGATCAGCTTTCGACCATGGCGATGAGTTCCTCGTCGCTGGGGATCTCCACGCCGGGCACGTAGTAGGTGTAGAGGCTGGCGATCACGTCGCCCAGGCCGGAGTCGTCGCCGCCGGCCAACTCGGCGGTGATCACCGAGCCGTGCATGTGCAGCGACGACAGCCTGCCGGTGGCCAGCATCCGGCGGGCCAGCTCGTCAGAAGGACGGTCTCCGAGAATCTCCTCGCCGGCCCGGTAGCGCTCATGGCCCATGCCGGTGACGGTCCGGTTCAGCTCGAAGCGCACGATGCCCGGTCTCGGCGACGAGGTGCGCAGGAAGGTGACGGGCTGGCCCATGGCGACTGCAGGCTACA
>VXWX01000123.1 GCA_009835735.1 Acidimicrobiaceae bacterium | reverse complement strand
ACCATGACGACGACCATGCCGACCACGACGACCATGACGACGACCATGCCGACCATGCCGACCATGACGACGACCATGCCGACGAGGCCATGGACGGTTCTGATGGAGCAATGGCCGACGAGTCGATGGAACCCGTCAAGATCGGCCTGATCGCCCAGGTCGAGGAGCTCATGGCCTTCCCCGAGGTTCCCGCCGTGGCCCAGGCCTACGTCGACTACTTCAATGCGGAGCACGGTGGCGTGAGCGGGCATCCCATGGAGCTAGTGGTCTGCGGCGCCGGCGACGCACCGGAGTCGCACATCGCCTGTGCCAACGAGTTCGTGAATGCCGACGACGTCCATGTGGTCATCAACAGCGGCTTCCTATCCAACAGCATCGTCTCGGGCACGATCCTGGCCGAGGCCGGAGTCGCCAATCTGGGCCTAGGCAACGACTTCATTGACTACCTGACGCCCAACCTCTACAACTTCGATCCGGGGCTCCCCGGTCTGGCCCAGGTCTTCTTCGTGTTCGCCAAGAACCAGAGGGACGTCTCCACGATGACGCTGTTCCTGGCCGACGACCCCGCCATCGCACCGTTCGAGCCGGCCCTGTACGCCATCGCCGAGAGCAACGGCATCACGATCACCGAGACCATCTTCCTGGGGTTCGAGCCGGACCTCACCGGACCGGTCTCCGCGGCCGACACCTCCAACGACGGCTGGCTGTTCGTGCTGGCCGACGGGGCCCAGTGCACCGCGGCTGCCAACGGCGCGGAGACGGTCGGCTACGGAGGCCACATCTTCGGCAACGACCTGTGCCTGAGCCAGGACCTGGTCGAGTCGGGCGCAGTGGACGGCTGGTCGGGCCCGATCGTGTCCAGTGCCCCCACCGTCGACGGCGGTGCTGAGATCGACGAGATCAACCGAATCCTCGACGCCTACGGCGGCGCTGGCGTGCAGACCGCTGGCCTGGCCGGCTGGGCGCTGGCCCAGGTCTACATCGCCCGGGACGTACTCATCGAGGGTGGCGGCGGCAACGCCACCGACGAGTCGGTGCTGGCCGCGCTCAGCACCTACTCCCGCAGCGACATCCCCGGCTATCCCGAAGTGAGCTGCCCCGGTCCCGATCCCTGGCTCGGCGCGTGCAACACCTCGCCGCTGATGGTCACCGTCGCCGACGGGCAGATGACCGCCCCGGACGGCTTCACGTTCCTGGACTTCTCGGAGCTCAACTTCCTGCTGGGCTGACGCTCTCGCAGGGCTGATCGGCTACGGTCGAAGCAGGCCGGGCCCGCGTGGGGCCCGGCCCGGCTTCGGTCGGGGTGCCTCCGTGCTAGCCAGCCTGCGTCCAATCGAACGGGTCGGTGCCGTCGCTCTCGCCGCGCTCGCGCTCGCCTGGATCACCGGCGCGCTATTCCGCCGGGAGCTGTTCTTCGACCCTGTGCTGTTCGGTCTGGGTTCGGGCGCCATCATCGCCGCGCTGGCCATCGGACTGGTCGTGGCCTTCCGAGCCTCGGGTGTCATCAACTTCGGCCATGGGGCCATCGCCACCTATGTCACCTACGTGTACGTCTCGCTGGTCGGCACCGGCCAGTACCCGGTCCCGCCGCTGCCCAATCCCGTGGCCCCCATCGAGGGCATCGCCGGAGTCGAGATACTCGACTTCCCGACGTTCATCAGCCTGGGCGACTCGATGGGCAAGGCTCCAGCACTGCTGATCGCGCTGGCGACCGCCGCCGCGCTGGGTCTCATCGCCCACTTCGCTATCTTCCGTCCCCTGCGCTACGCCCCCGTGCTGGCCAAGGTGGTGGCTTCGGTGGGCATCATGCTGTTCCTTCAGGCTGCTGTGGTGCTGCGCTTCGGCGCCCGGGCCAAGGCCACCGAGCCGATCTTCCCCAACGACCCGGTCGACATACTCGGCGCCCGGGTGGGCCAGGACCGCCTGTGGGTTCTGGGCACAGTCATCGTGATCACCGCCGCGCTGTGGGTGCTGTTCCGCTACACCCGCTTCGGGATCGCCACCCGGGCCGGGGCCGAGAACGAGCGGTTCACAACGCTGCTGGGCTTCAACGCCGACTTCCAGGCCGGTGTCAGCTGGGTGATGGCCTCCGTGCTGGCCGGTCTCGTGGGGATCCTGGTTGCGCCCATCACCGGGGTAACGCCCAACTTCTTCACCGTGCTGCTCATCTCCTCGCTGGGAGCGGCGCTCATCGGGCGGATGTCGTCGTTCGTGATCGCCGCGGTAGCGGGCCTGATGCTGGGTGTCGTCGACCAGGAGCTCTTCCGCCTGGAGCTGGAGTGGAGCTGGATCCCCGACATCGGCATCCGGAGGGCGCTCCCCTTCGTGGTGATCGCGCTGGCCATGGTGGCCCGCGGCGAGTCGCTGCCCTCCAGGGGCGCCCTGACTGTGGAGCGGCTGCCCGAGGCCTACGCCCCCCGGGTCACCCGGGGCCGCATGGTCGGGTACGGGGCACTGATCGTGGTGGCGTTCTGGCTGACGGTGTTCGCTCCGTTCCAGTACCGGGCCGGCATGCAGAACTCCATGATCGGGGTGATCCTCGCGCTGTCGTTGGTGGTGGTGACGGGTTACGTGGGCCAGATCTCGCTGATGCAGATGGCCCTGGCCGGCATCGGGGCGTTCTCGGTGGCGTCCTTCGGCACCCAGGCGCAGATGCCGCTGCTCGTGGCGCTGCCGCTGGCGGTGGCCGCCGGCGTTGGATTCGGCCTGATCGCGGCCATCCCGTCACTGCGCACCCGGGGCGCCAGTCTGGCCATCATCACGCTGGCCAGCGGGCTGGCCATGGGCGAGATCTTTTTCTCGCGTCCCGGATGGTTCGGGCTGGATCGCGGCGTCAAGACGACCGAACCGCCGGCGCTGTTCGGCATCGAGTTCGGGCCCAACAGCGACTTCATCTTCGGCGACGGCAAGATCCCCACCGGCGGGTACGGGCTGTTCCTGCTGGCAGTGGGCGCGCTGTGCTGCATCTCGGTGATGCGACTGCGCCGGTCGCGTCTGGGCGAGCAGATGCTGGCCGTGCGGGCCAACGAGCGGGCCGCGGCCGCGGCCGGCGTGAACGTGGCGGCCATCAAGCTGTCGGCGTTCGCCGTCTCGAGCTTCTTTGCGGCGCTCGGCGGGACTCTCCACGCCTTCAACCTGGGCACGTACGGCCACGACTCCTTCGGGATCTTCGCCTCGCTGACGGTGCTGGCCTTCGCCTACCTCGGCGGCATCAGCACCGTGGGCGGGGCCATCACCGCCGGCACTCTGTTCTCGGAGGGGATCGGCATCGTGGTCACCAACGAGTGGGTGATCGATGTTGGCCCGTACACCGCCTATGTGGCCGGGTTCTTCCTGATCGGCACCGCGGTCTACAACAACGAGGGCATCGACGGATTCCAGCGCCGGCAGTTCCACCAGCTCGGTGCCTGGCTGCGACGGCGGTGGGACCGGCGGGTGGAGGTGACTGCCGATGGCTGACGCGGTTCTCGCCACCAGCGGGCTCAACGTGCGCTTCGGCGGCCTGCTGGCCGTGAACGACGTGACGCTCGAATGCCGGCGCGGCCGGCTCACCGGGCTGATCGGTCCCAACGGCGCAGGCAAGACCACCTTCATCGACGCGGTTACCGGGTTCCTGCCCAACAACTCCAGGGGATCGGTGCTGCTGGAGGGCGAGGAGGTGTTCGGGCGCTCGCCCCACCAGCTGTCCCATGACGGGTTGACCCGCACCTGGCAGACACTGGAGTTGTTCGATGACATCTCCGTGCGTTCCAACCTCGACGTGGCCAGCCGGCGCCTGAGTCTGGGGGCCGCGCTGCTCGACTACTTCCGGCCCCGCCAGCGTGAAGAACGGGTGGAGGAGGTGCTGGACCTGCTCAACCTGGGCGACATCGCCGAGCGACAGCCCCGCGAGCTGTCCCAGGGCCAGCGCAAGCTGGTGGGCGTGGGGCGTGCCCTGGTAGCAGAGTCGTCCAAGATCCTGCTGCTGGACGAGCCCGCGGCCGGACTCGACAAGGCCGAGACAGAGTGGTTCGGCGCCCAGCTTCGGGGCCTAGTCGATCAGGGCTACACCATGCTGCTGGTAGATCACGACATGGGCCTGGTGCTCAACGTGTGCGACTACATCCACATGCTGGTGTACGGCCAGCTGACGTCCTCGGGCTCGCCCGAGGAGATGCGCAACGATCCCGAGGTGATCGCGGCCTACCTCGGACACAGCGGGGCCGAGTCATGAGCGAGCGCCTGCTGACCATCGACGGGCTCGACACCGGCTACGACGGCGTGGCCGTGGTGCGGAGCCTGAGCCTTCACGTGGACGCGGGCGAGGTGGTGGCATTGCTGGGACCGAATGGCGCGGGCAAGACCACCACCCTGACGACGATCTCGGGCATGGGCCAGATCCTGGCCGGCTCGGTGACCATCATGGGCAAGCCGGTGCCGCGGCTGCGCCAGGCCCACCGGGTGGCTCGCTGGGGCGTGATCCACGTGCCCGAGAACCGGGGCGTGCTCTTCCAGCTGACGGTGCGGGAGAACCTCCAGCTGGCCAAGACCAGCGGCCGGGTGGACATCGACCGGGCCGTCGACTTCTTCCCTGCCCTCGGCCCGTTGATGAACCGCCGGGGCGGCCTGCTCAGCGGCGGCGAGCAGCAGATGCTGGTGCTGGGGCGGGCCATCGTGGCCGAGCCCAAGCTGCTGATGGTCGACGAGATGAGCCTGGGCCTAGCCCCAGTCATCTACGAGGAGCTGATGCCGGTGGTGCGCCGCATCGCCGATGAGACCGGTGCCGGTGTGTTGCTGGTGGAGCAGCACGTGGACCTGGCGCTGGAGGTGGCCGACCGCGGCTACGTGCTCAATCACGGCGACCTAGTGATGCAGGGCGCCGCTTCCGACCTGCTGGCCGACCGGGCCCTGCTCGATGCCAGCTACCTGGGCGTCGAATCCTTGGAAGACTGACATCGTGGCCACCAAGACCAACACCGTGCTGACCATCCCCGAGCCCCGCACCGCGGCGCTGGCGACCAAGCCGTACCCAGTGGCCGGGCCGGGCTTCGTGATCGTCGAGGTGGCGGTGGCGCCGGTGTGCAACGAGGGCCGCATCTACC
>VXWX01000057.1:8941-29279 GCA_009835735.1 Acidimicrobiaceae bacterium | reverse complement strand
GGGTGGTCGCCCTCGACTGCGACACCAACCCCAACCTCGGCCTGTCGCTGGGAGTGGGCGACTCCGAGACCGAGCGGCTCCTGACCCTGCGCGAGGAGGTCGATGAGGGCGCAGCCGACCATGCGCCGACCTGGGACGACATCCTCGATCGCTACGGCGCCGACGCTCCCGACGGAGTGCGGCTGTCGGTGATCACCCGCATCGAGAACCCCGAGCCGGGTTGACCTTGATGCGGGCTGTCGGCCGAGCAGTTGCTCGGCTCCGTGAACGATGAGGCCACCACTGTCGTGGCCGACCTCGAGGCCGGTATCGGCACCCTGACCCGCCTGGACGCCGCCGCGGTGGACGCCACCGTGGTGGTGGTGGAGCCCACCCTGCGCTCCATCGACGTGGCCCACCGGGCCTTGGCGGTGGCCGAAGAGCAGCGCCAGGGTCGGGTGGTGGTCGTGGCCAACAAGGTCAGCGACGGCCAGGACCGGGCCCGCATCGAGGAGGCCTTCGAGGATCGGGTGCTGGTTGTGGTTCCCGAGGATCCGGCCATCGATGTCGCCGACCGGCTCGGCGTGTCACCGGTCGATCACGAGCCGCAAGCGCCGGCCGTTGCTGCATTGGAGAGCCTGGTCGACGCGCTGGGACTCGCCTCCGTCTGACTTCGCGCTTGTGACCTAGATGCGGTTTGCATCTAGTGTCGTCTAAGCTCCACGCGGACGAGGAGGAGTCGGCCATGTGGCTGTGGTGGATCGGCAACGCAATTCTGCTGCTGGCAGTGGTGCCGGTCGTCCTGCTGCTCGCCAATCGGGTGATGCGGCCCGCACTGGAGATCAAGCGCTACGCCGACGACATCCTCGAACACGCCGTCGGACTCGACAAGAACCTCGAACCGCTGCCGGCTGTCGCCGACACCCGCGACCTCGTATCCGCGGCCAAGGGCCTGGCCGTGCGCTACGTCACAGCCGCGGCGCCGCTGCTGTGACCGGAGAAACGGTCTGATGCCGGCCGCCGCGGTCGTGACCATCGTGATCGCTCTCGTGATCGCGGCCGCCTTGGCCTACTACCTGACACGGGTGGTGATCGTGCTGCGAGCCGTGAACGACTCGCTTGGCAAGATCACCTTCGGCGTGCGCTCCATCGCCCAGCGGACGGAGCCGCTAGGAGAGCTGCTTACCCCGGTGAAGACCGATCTTGAAGCGGTCGCCGACGTTCTCGACGGCGTGGCCGCCAGCCTCGCGCCAGAGTCTCAGGCCAGTTGAGGCGTACCGCCTGATCGACTACGCGCTGACCACCGTCCGAGAAGTCTGACCGCGCCCTAAGCGGGCGATGTCCCACCAGATGGTCACCCGCTCGCGCGGGAACGGGACATCGGCGACGAGCGCGGTCACCTCAGGCTCGCGCTCGGGCGGCAGGCACAGGTTGCGGCACCACTGGGGCCCCTCGAATTCGCGGCGCTTGGCCGCTCTGGGGTCCTCCGGCAGCAGCGACTCCTCGACGACGGGGTCCATGCCGGCCTCGGCGATGGCCTCCACTGCGGTGGCCGCGGTGGGCTCATGGGGCCGCTCCAGGTTCCAGAAGTGACGCCACAGCATGCGGCGGCGGTCCTGGGGATGCTTGGGCGTGATCTCGATCACCACCCGGCGGCGAGCGTG
This sequence comes from Acidimicrobiaceae bacterium, assembly GCA_009835735.1. GTDB lineage: Bacteria > Actinomycetota > Acidimicrobiia > Acidimicrobiales > Aldehydirespiratoraceae > Aldehydirespirator. Next base: position 27,636 of record VXWX01000057.1, on the reverse strand, counting down.
TGCGTTCAGCGCAGCCACGAACGGCGGGATGTCGGTCACGTTGTAGAGGACGTTGTGGCACACCACCACGTCGGCGACGGGCACCTCGCCGGCGACCTCGGGCCACGATCCGACGTGAACCTGGGCCGGAATGCCGCGCTCACGGGCGGTGGCCGCGAACAGCTCCAGCATGTCCGACTGGCGGTCGGTGCCGATCGCCTCGGTGGCGGGCGGCGTTACCGCGAAGGCGGCGGCCCCGCCCCCGCAGCCGACATCCAGCACCGAGCCCCCATCACCCAGTGCCTCAGCGGCCCGGCGGTTCGACAGCGAGGGCTCGAACGTCCCCGGCGTGGGTGCGGCGAAGATCTCCGGAGTGAACACGAAGGGCCGGCGGGGAGCAGAGCCCAGGATCTCGGCGGGGATGGCCCAGTCGGCCATCTGCCGCGCCCAGCGCTCGGCTACCGTCTCTTGCTGTGCCACGAGCGCAGAACCTACTGCCGCCCGCGGCTACCAGATGCGGCGGGCGGCGGCCCACCGGCTCAGCTCGTGGCGGTTGGACAGTTGGAGCTTGCGAAGGACCGCCGAGGCGTGGGTCTCCACCGTCTTGATCGAGATCGACAGCTGGCGGGCGATCTCCTTGTAGGTGTAGCCCCGGGCCAGGTGACGTAGCACCTCCCGCTCCCTGGCCGTCAGCCGGTCGAGGTCCTCGTCGGACTCGGGCCCCGCCACCGCGACTGTGTCGGTGGCGAAGGCGTCCAGCACGAACCCGGCCAGGCGGGGCGAGAACACCGCGTCGCCGTCCCTCACCCGGATGATCGCATCCACCAGGTCGTCCCCGGAGATCGACTTGGTGACGTAGCCCCTGGCCCCGGCTCGGACCACGGCGATCACGTCCTCGGCGGCGTCGGACACCGACAGGGCAAGGAACCGGGTCTCGACGCCGGCCCCGATCACCGACTCGATCACCTCGCGGCCCGACCCGGAGGGAAGGTGCACGTCGAGAAGCACAACGTCGGGGCTCCACCGCTCGATGGTCTCCACGGCAGGGCCGATGTCATCGGCCTCGGCCACCACGGCCACCCGGTCGCCGATCTCAGCCCGCACGCCGCTGCGGAACAGCCGGTGGTCGTCGACGATCACCACCCGGGGAGGAGCAGCCGCCATGACTGCCACAGTAGCGAGGCCGAGCCCCGGTCAGCTCCGGGCCAGGTGCAGGCGCACCTCGGTGCCATGACCCTTCGAGCTGTTGATCTCGCAGCTTCCGCCCACCCGGTCGAGCCGGCCCCGGATCGAGTCGCGGATCCCGTGGCGGTCACCGTTCACCGCGTTGGGATCGAAGCCCACGCCCCGGTCCCGCACGAATATCTCAACCGCCTCCGGGCCTGCCTCGACGTAGACCGACACCGTCGGGCAGCCCGACCACCGGGCGGCGTTGGTCATTGCCTCACCGGCCGCGGCCACCAGCGACTCCATCACGGCATCCAGCGGCGCGTCTCCCACCGACACGACCTCGATGACCGCGCCATGACGTTCCTCGACCACTCCGGCCAGCCGCTCGATGGCCGCTCTGACCGTGGCCGTACCGGGTTCGGCCGCGTCCCCGTACAGCCAGCTGCGCAGCTCGCGCTCCTGGCGCCGGGCCAGCGCGGTCATGCGGGCCGGGTCATCCGATCGCTGCATGAGGGCCAGGGTCTGCAGCACGGAGTCGTGAAGGTGGGCGGCCATCTCGGCCCGCTCGTCGGCCCTGACACGGCGCTGGCGCTCCTCCCGCCGGTCCCGAGCCAGCACCGCCACCCACGGCCCCAGGATCAGAGTGAGACCGCCCACCACCAGGCCACCCGACAGCAGCCCGTCCCGCACCGCCGATAGCGACAGGTTGGCCGCCGCGATCACCCCGATCCCGAGCGCTAGCAGGATCGTGCCGGCCGCGATCCGCATAGCGGCGGCCCGGCCGAGGCCGGCGGCGGGCTGCGCTCGCCAGACCACGATCCCGAGCCCAAAGGCCACGCACAGAGCGGGCCAGATCAGGGTGTCGGGCAGCGCCACTCCCAAGTGCCGGACCAGCACGACCGTTCCGAGCACGATCAAGGCCATTCCCGCGGCCCGCCTGGCCGCGATGCGAGCTGGAGGAGCATCCCGGTCTGGCCCAGTCCGTGCGGCGGGCGCTGGCTGCTGGGGCAGCAGGATCCATCCCAGCAGGTAGAGCGGCACCCCGACCCAGGCCAGGGCCAGCGCCACGAAGGCGATCCTCACGATGGTGGCGTCGATGCCGAGGCGCGCCCCGATGCCGCCGCACACCCCTGCGATCACTCGGTCGGTGCTGGACCTGACCGGCCAGCCGGCCCGGGTCGGTGCCATGCAGAGATGATGGCACGGCGGCGGCGGGGCGGCACCGGGGACCAACCCCTAGGTCAACGGCAGTCCTCGGGGAGAGTTCAGGGGGATTCCCCATTGGCCGGCTCGACGTCACGCCACACACTGCATGCCATGGCCGGGGAGCAGCCGTTCGGCGCCGAGGGATCGAGCGAGGATCGGGACGCCATGGCCGGAGAGCAGCCGCCCGGCACGGAAGATCCGAACCCCGCCGAAGGCACGGACGCCGCGACTGACAGCGTCGCCACCGAGAGCCGCACGCTTCGCCGCAGCTCCACCGACAAGGTGATCGCCGGGGTCGCGGGCGGTATCGGCGCCTACTTCGGCATCGACTCGGTGATCGTGAGGATCGCCTTCATATTGCTGACCTTCCTGGGCGGAGCCGGCCCGTTCCTGTACCTGATCGGCTGGCTTGCCCTGCCCACGGAGGACTCGCCCAGTGTCATCGCCAAGGCCCTCGGGGGAGGCACGCCCAACCGCTTCCGCAGTCTGCTGGCGGTTGCCTTGATCGGCCTCGGCCTGCTCATCACCGCCAACCTCAGCGGCGATCTCTTCGGCCTGTTCGTCGATGTGTGGAGCATCGCTCCCTATCTGGCGTTGATCCTCATCGCCGCCGGCGTGGCTCTTGTTCTTTGGCCAGGACCCGCCGGCGGGTCCAAGCCCACTCCGGCCCGGCCGCTGGTGCCACCTGCACCTCCGCCGGGCACGCCCCCGCCGCCCTCCTCGGCATTCGCGTCGCCCGCACCGGCTCCCCCCGCCGCGGCCGGGCCGGAGTGGTCGGCCGTCTCGCCGAGCGGACCCCCGCCTCCTGCAGGTGTGCCCTCGCCTCCGGCGAAACGGCGACGCGATCGCTCATGGATCGGCTTGCTCACCGTCGCGGCCCTGTTCGTGTACACCGGCGCGGCGCTGATGCTGGACCGTCTCGACGTGATCGCCACCGACGTCGGCGTGTTCTTCGCCCTGGCGCTGGCCATCACCGGCGCGGGGCTGCTGGCATCGGCGTTCGTCGCTCCGGCGCGGGGCCTGATCTGGCTTGGGGCCGCGATCTCGGCGCTCCTGCTGCTGGTCGTGGGCGTCGACGTGCCGCGGGGCTCAGGAGTGGGGGAGGCCAGGGTGACGGTCGCCGACATCGAGGAACTCGAGGACGAGTACCGGCACGGCGTCGGCCAGTTGGTGGTGGACCTGCGCGACCTCGATCCTGAGCGCACCGACCACTCCGTCGACCTGAGCCTCGGCATCGGCGAGCTGCGGGTGTACGTGCCAGACAGCATCTCCACGACGGCCGACATCAAGGTGGGAGTGGGAAGCATCAACGCCCGTGGGGCCGGCTACGCGTGGTACGAGTCCACTGACGGCCTCGGCACGAGGCGCACGATCGCGGTGCCCGTGGGGGCCGAGACCACCGGCGAGTTACGCCTGGACATCGACGTGGGCATCGGTGAGGTCGAGGTGAGAACTGTTCCCGCCGCCATAGGGAGGTCTGCACGCCAATGAGCTACGAGGCGACCGGCATGCCCGACGACGACACCCGGGAGCCGTCCTCCCGCCGGAGGGCCATAGAGCGCATCGACTCGATCTCAGTCGTGTCCGGGCTGGTGTTCATCGCCATCGCGCTGGCGGCTCTCACCGATCGCTATTGGGCCGATATCGATGCTGCGCTGGTGTTCGGGGGCGCCATTGTCGCCATCGGTGTGGCCCTGATGGTCAGCGTGGTGCTTCGCCATCGCCGCCGGGAACAGCATGACGGCAGCCTTCCCGGCTGACGCCGCCCTTCCCGCAGCCGACGCTCAGTCCTCGGTTGCGATGGCGAAACGGTCGAGATAGTCGCCGAACGCCGACCTGATCCCCTCTGCGGTCAGGCCGAAGCCTTCGGGCGAGTATCGGTGGCTGCCCTTGGCGCCCTTCGGCTTGGACGCCAGGTATGCCCTGATGGCGTCGGGCATCCCCGCCGGGAGAGCCAGGCCGAAGTGCTCGTAGGCCGCGCCGATGGCGGCCACTGGATCGGCGAGTAACTCCGCGTAGTGCAAGTCGAAGAACCGGTCGTCGGGCAGCCGGCCCGCGGCCCGGTCGGCTATGGCCCTGCGCTGCAGATGGGCCACGCCGGCCACAGTCGGCTCCACGAACGGTTCCATGTCGACTGTGTCGGTGCGCATCCACCGCAGCGTGCCCATGAGGCTCAGCATCGACGGCAACGTGCGGGCCGGATCCCGGTGGAGCTGTATGACCCTGGCGTCGGGGTAGACCGCGAACAGCTCCCGCAAGGTGGCCAGATGGCTCGGTGCCTTGAGCACCCAGCGCCGGCCCTGCTCGCGCAGGCCCAACGTCTGCAGGGTGCGGCGGTGCCACTCGTAGGCGGGGCGGTGGTCGGCCACGGCCAGATGGCGGCTGTAGCTGGGCAGGTTGTGGGTGCCGGCCCAGTTGTCCGACAGGAAGGTGGGCACGGTCAGGAAGATGCACTCGGTCGGAAGGTCGCCGCCGTTGTGGTGCATGGTCTCGTACTCGGGCTGCACGTCGTGCCAGAAGGACACCACTGAGTCGACACTTCGTTGCGCGGCGGCCACCGTGGCGGCGTCGCCGGTGGCGGCCGCCACGGGGCGGTGCACCTTCCAGGTGGTCGGGGTCTGGTGGGCGGGATCGAGGGCCAACAGCTCGTGCAGGATGGACGTGCCCGACCGGGCCGCGCCGATCACCACCAGGGGTCCGTCAACCGGCTGCTCGCTGATGTCGGTCCGGCGTCGCCACAGATCGACGAGTTCGAGCCGGTTGCGCAGCGCAGCCAGGAGGTCGGTGCGGGTGAGGAGCCGGCCCGTGAGGTGGAGGTTGCCCTCCCGTTCCAGCGCCTCCATGAAGGTCTCGAAATGGGCCTGCCAGCCGGTGCCGCCGGCTCCACCGTCGCCGAACTCGCCGGGCCGTCCGAAGTCGTTCAGTCCGGCCCTCTCGGTGGCTGCTGCGACCAGCTCGTCCGGCTCCAGCGGCACAAGCAGCCGGGCATGGCCGGCGTGGTCGGCGTGGCCGTTGAGCCGGTCCACCCAGCGAGGTCGGGGCGGGGGCTGCCAGTCCATCGGAGGTGACCGGAGGCGCGGTGCGAGATCAGCGTCGGAACCGGCGGTGCACGCCCCGGCGCCGGGCGGCCATCACGCTCCTGCGCTCGTTGGGCGTGACCGTCGGATGGTCTGCGGGCAGGTGACTGCGCAGCTCGGCCAGCGGGACCACGGATCCTTCGGCGACCGGCGCGTCGGACGCGCCGATCCATCGGTAGATGCACATGCCCACCTGGCGGCCCTCGGTGTCGATCCAGTTGGGCGTGCCCGGGTCCTGGTGGCAGACCACCGCCCGCACCAGGCCGTCGCGGTCGGTGTGGGCCTGGGTGTCGTTGAGGCTGGTCTGGGCGTGAGCCAGGTCGCCCGACTCGAACCAGGGCCAGGTGTGGGTCTGGATCGACCATGTGAAGGCCTCCGGCGGCTCGAACGTGATCAGCCATGCCTCGTCGTCGCCGAGGTTCCAGAACCCGCCGCCGTAGGCGATGTTGTCGGCGCCGCCCTGGGCCGCCAGGGGCGGCGTCAGGATGTTGTCGCCGTAGCGCTCACGGACCCCCTCGACGAAGCGCAGCCAGAAGGGAACCGAGGTCGCCACCCAGTCCGCGGCCTCGTCCAGCGCCTGCGCCATGCGGTCGACGGTGAGCCGCTCCGGACGGTCGCCGGACCCGTCGAGGCGCTCGATGTAGAAGTCGGGCACGGCATCGTTGGTCCAGTCGCACACGTAGACCCTGATACCGAGGTAGCGCGCTTCGGGGTTGGTGGCCATCCAGTTGGCGGCCCCGGCGGGACGGTCGGGCGCGATCATCATTTCGAGGCGCCCGTCCTCGAGGCTCAGTTCATGGAGCGAGCACTCGCTGTACACGCCGTAGCGGCCGAGCTGCATGTCGCCCTCGTACAGCGAGAGGATCGCGCCGCGGCACCCGGTCACATCGGCGGTGAGCCGGTAGAGGCCGGCCGGGTCGATGGAGCAGCGCAGGTAGTTGTTGTCGGTGTTGGGGCCGCCCCACTTGGTCACGTCGTCGTCGAAGCGGTGGAGGGCGGGGAAGTCGGCGTCGCGGAACTCCACCGCGTCCTGCACCGCGAATACCAGCTGCCGGCTGAGGCACCGCAGCCCCTCGGCCTGGTTGCGCGCGCCGGCCGCCGCCGGGTCGTCCAGCACGGCCGCACCCGCTTCGGCGATCCGGCTGCAGAACTCGCGCCAGACAGCGGCTGGGTCCAGCGAATTCGTCATCTTCGGATCCTCCTGGGACTCGGGAATTGCTCGTCCGCTTCAGGTGTCGAGGGTGGCGCGCCAGCCGGAGGCGATGTGCTCCAGCCACCACTGGGGGGCGTTGTCGAGCAGGTTCGACAGGTTGGAGTAGTCCCACCAGCGCGTGATCCTCCCCGCGTCGTCCAGCTCCATTACCGAGGTGAACGGGTGCCTGACCACCTCGCCGGTGTGGAACCACCACACCTCGAGGTGCTCGGTGACTACCACCGAGCCCTCGGCCACCACCAGGCCCGGCTCGTGGGTGTGGCGCTCCACCGGTTCCAGGCCCAGCCGCAGCCGGGCCACGATCTGGGCCGGGCCGTGGGCCCCACCGCCCGACTCGCCCGTGCCGACATCCACGTAGTTGGCCTCGGCGCTGAAGAACCCCGCGACGGCCTCCCAGTCGTGAGCGTAGAGGGCGTCCCAGAACCGGGCCACCGTCTCCTTGTTGCGTTCTTGGACCTCGCCCACGCTGACTCCTCTCGCGGCGCCGACCGCGACAGGTTAGGGGAGGCTGCGCAGGACCTTTGGCGACGCTCCGGCCGGTCTGGTTCCCGGCCGGCGCAGCGAGGCGGTTATTGCCCCTGCTCGCCCTCTTCCTCGCCGAAGCCGGCGGTGGCGGTGGGCGGAGGCAGAGGTTCGCCGCAGGACGCCCCCGGGCCGGTGTACTGGCCCTCCACGATGTACCAACCCGACTCCTGGCCCAGCTGGTTGAAGGATGTCGCGGTGAGCCGCAGCGGCACGTTGGCGGGCAGCCTCCGAGCCGGGGCGGCCCAACGGTCGCCGCTGGAGTCGATCTCGCCGATGGTGTACTCGCCGTTGGTGGTCATCGGCCCGCCGTCCACCGATACGTAGACGCGGATCTTGGAGATGTCGGCTGGACTGGGAAGGGCGTCGAATGCCACCAGGAGCTCGTTCTCGGCTGTGCCCGCCTGGCACCTGACGTTGCTCGGCGGGGGAGGCGGACCGATGCTGACCGCGGCGTCAGGCGGCGCTGTCGTACTAGTGGTAGGAGCAACTTCTACGACGGTCGTGGTTGTAGTATCAGGTGGCGCCGTCGTCGGTGTGGTCACCCGAGGCTGGGTCGTAGTCGGAGCGGCGGATCCGGTGGTCGTGGTCACCTCTTCGGGCGGCACTTCCTCGCCGTTCTCGTCGTCGCTACACGCTGCCGCGATCAGCGCCAGCGCGAATATCGCCGTTGCGAGCCTCAGTGATCGCATGAGGAACTCCTTTCCAGGCGCCCACCCTACACCGCGGGCACGGCCCCACCGCGTCACGGACAGAACCGCGAAGCCGGATCATAGGCTTGGTTACGGTGATGATCGTGGATGCCCGTCAGACCCATCGAGAAGAGCTGTGCGCCCTGCTCGGCGGCGATGACCCCGCGCCCCGGCTGTGGTCGGCCGTCGATCGCGGCAGGATGGCGGAGATCGTGCCGGAGCTGCCGGATCTGCAGATGGAGCAGGACCCGATTCACAGGCACAAGGACGTGCTGGCCCACACAATTGCGGTGGTGGCCAAGACCCCTGACGACCTCGTGGTCCGGTTGGCCGCGCTCTTCCACGACATCGGCAAGCCCCGCACCCGCAGCTACGAGCACGGTGAGGTGACCTTCCGCCATCACGAGGCGGTAGGCGCCCGGATGACCCGCAAGCGGCTGGCCGAGCTCGGTTTCGACGAGCACACCGTCGACGAGGTGAGCGAGCTGGTACGGCTGTCGGGACGGTTCAAGGGCTACGCGTCGGGATGGAGCGACGCCGCCGTGCGCCGCTACGCCCGGGACGCGGGGCCGCTGCTGGGCCGTCTCAACCAGCTGGTCCGGTCGGACTGCACCACCCGCAACCTCCAGCGAGAGGCCGACCTCCACCGCCAGATCGACGATCTCGAGCGTCGCATTGCCGACCTGGCCGACGCCGAGCGCCGGGCGGCGGAGCGGCCCCAGATCGACGGTGACGCGGTCATGACCCGTCTCGGCCTGCCCCCCGGTCCGAAGGTGGGCGAGGCTCTGGCCTGGCTGCTGGAGGTGAAGCGCACCGAAGGGGAGCTTCCTGCCGACGAACTGCTGGCTCGATTGGACAACTGGTGGGCCGAGAACCGCTAGTGGGCCGATAGCCTCATTCAGCGTTCGAAACCCCAGCAACCGACACAGACTCAGAAGGAGATGTCGTGACTTATCGAGCGGAGTATTTGTGGATTGACGGCGTTGAGCCCGTGGGTGAGATTCGTACCAAGACGAAGATCCTGGCCAACGATGAGGCGCCGCCGATTTGGGGATTTGACGGTTCGTCCACCAATCAGGCGACGGGCGACAACTCCGATGTGGTGTTGAAGCCGGTGTTCACCTGCGGTGACCCGGTGCGCGGTGGCGACAACATCCTGGTGCTGTGCGAGACCCTGCTGACCCACGATCTGTCGCCGCACCCGACCAACCGGCGCGCCGAGTGTGTGGCCGTGTATGAGAAGTACAAGGACCAGGCTCCCCTGTTCGGTCTGGAGCAGGAGTACACGCTGCTGGACGCGACCACGCGCTGGCCGGCGGGGTTCCCCCCCGCGGGATTCCCGCCCCCGCAGGGCCCGTACTACTGCGGGGTGGGCGCCGGTCGCATCTCCGGCCGTGACCTGATCGAGGAGCACACCACGGCCTGTATCCAGGCTGGTCTCGACATTGCGGGCACCAACGCCGAGGTGATGCCGGGCCAGTGGGAGTTCCAGATCGGGCCGTCCGACACCGTCAGGGTGGCGGATCATGTGTGGGTGGCCCGCTACCTGTTGTTCCGCCTGGCGGAGAAGCACGGCATCGAGGTGACCATCGAGCCCAAGCCGATGCTGGGCGACTGGAACGGCGCAGGCATGCACTGCAACGTCTCCACCAAGGCCATGCGTGAGGGCTACGAGCCCATCATCGCGGCATGCGAGGCGCTGGGCATGGCCGGCAAGCCCGAGGAGCACCTGGGCGGCTACGGCGCGGGTATCGAGTTCCGGTTGACCGGCGAGCATGAGACCGAGCGCTATGACCAGTACTCCTACGGCGTGTCCGATCGGGGTGCTTCGGTGCGGATCCCGTGGCAGGTCGCCCGCGACGGCAAGGGCTACATCGAGGACCGCCGTCCCAACGCCAACGCCGACCCCTACCACGTGACCACCCTGCTGACGAGGACCATCTGCGAGGCACTCGTCGGCTACAACTGACCCACCCCGCCCCCAATGGCCGCCGACGCTGCTAGGGGAGCGGGACCCGACCGCCTGAGGGTGGCGATCTGCCAGGTCAACCCGACCGTCGGCGACCTGGAAGGGAACGTGGCCCTGGCCGCCGAAGCACAGGCCCGGGCCGAAGCCGCCGGCGCCGACCTCGCGGTGCTGCCCGAGCTGGCCATCACCGGCTACCCGCCGGAGGACCTTGTCCTGAGACCGGGCTTCGTCGCGGCCAGCCGGGCCGCGCTCGACCGGTTCGCGGCCCGCACCGGTTCGTGCGCGGCCGTGGTCGGCTTCGTCGACGGCGCCGGCGAGACCAATCGGCGGGTGCCCGACATGGCCGGGGTCGAGAGCTTCAGCGAGGCCTTCAACGCGGTGGCTGTGTGCGCAGCCGGCGAGACGCGCGGCGTCTACCGCAAGCGCCACCTGCCCAACTACGACGTGTTCGACGAACTGCGCCACTTCCGGCCCGGCATCGAGGCGCCGCCGCTCTTCGAGATCGGAGGCGCCGTGGTGGGGGTGACCGTGTGCGAGGACGCCTGGGTTCCGGACGGTCCGGTGAGCGATCTGGCCCGGGCGGGCGCACAGCTGGTTGTGAACGTCAACGGGTCGCCGTTCCGAGCCGGCAAGCAGGCCGCCCGCGAGCAGGTGATCGGCCGGCGGGTGGCCGAGGCCGGCGTGGCGGTGGTCTGCGTGAACCTCGTGGGCGGCCAGGACGAACTGGTCTTCGACGGCGGATCGTTCGTGATCGCCTCCGACGGGTCAGTGGCGGCCCGGTGCGTGTCGTTCGCCGAGTCGGTCGAAGTGTTCGATGTCGATCTGCCGCCCCGCAAGCACATCCCGCCCCGGCAGCACCGGCACGCGGTGGTCGCAGTGACGCGGGAGGGCGCATCGGCGTCTGGCCGCGAGCGTCTGGCCGCGCCGGTCGCGCCGCCCATGGACCTCGACGCTCAGCGCTGGGCCGCCCTGGTGCTGGCCACACGTGACTACGTCAATAAGAGCGGCTTCAGCGATGTCTGCGTGGGACTCTCCGGTGGCGTGGACTCGTCGCTGACAGCAGCCGTCGCGGTCGACGCGCTGGGCGCAGACCATGTGCACGGCGTGCTGATGCCGTCGCGCCACTCCAGCGAGCACTCGGTCACCGACGCAGAGAAGCTGGCCGCCAACCTCGGCATCGATGCTCGTATCGTCGGCATCGAACCGGGTCACGCGGCGCTGGCGGAGATGATCGAGGCCGACCTCGGACGCGGGCTGGACGCGGGCGGACTCACCGATCAGAACCTCCAGGCCCGGGTCCGGGGCACGACACTGATGGCGCTGGCCAACGAGCACGGCTGGCTGGTACTCACCACCGGCAACAAGAGCGAGCTGGCCGTGGGCTACTCGACCCTGTACGGCGACACGGCCGGTGCGTACGCGGTGGTGTCGGATCTCTGGAAGCTCGACGTGTACGAGTTGTGCCGCTGGCGCAACCTGCAGGCCGGCAGCGAACTCATCCCGGAGACGGTGCTGGCCAAGGCGCCGTCGGCCGAGCTGGCGCCCGGCCAGCGCGACGACCAGTCGTTGCCGTCCTACGAGGTGCTCGATCCCATCCTGCGGCTGTACGTGGAGGAGCTGCGAAGCGTCGGCGAGATCCAGCAGGCTCAGATCGCGCCGCCGGAGGTGGTGGAGCAGGTGTGCCGCATGGTGGACACCGCCGAGTACAAGCGCCGCCAGACGCCGATCGGTCCCCGGCTCACCGGCCGGGCGTTCGGCCGGGACAGGCGCATGCCGATCATCAACCGGTACCGCGGCGCGAGCGACCAGTGAGCCGCGGCTACTCCGTGGCCCAGACAGCCCGGCTGGTGTGCGCGCTGCGCTGGGCCTGCGGACGGTTGGCGGAGATGCTCGACGCCTGGGCCGCTCAGGCCGCGTCCGACCCCGAGCACGCCGAGGCTGCGGCCGCCGTGTCGGAGCTGAGCCGCCGGCTCGCCTCGCAACGGGCGACCCTCGACGGGCTCCAGCCCGACTCCGAGCTGATGGCCCCCTGGCGCCAGGCCGCGCCCGCGGACCCGGTGCTGGCCGAGGCGCTCGACGGGATCGCGGCGCTGGAGGGCTCGCTGGAGCGTCTCGACATCGCCCGCAACGTGCTCGTGCCCCAGCTCGCCCACGTCTACGGCGAGATGCTCGAGCACGCCGCTCCCCACTGCGATGCCGCCCTGGCTTCGGCCGCCCGGGCGTTGCGCCAGGACCTGGATCGCGAGGCAGCATCCGCCAGAGTCGCGCCGTTCGGCGCGGCCGAGGCAGCCGACCGCGCACTAACCGCAGCCGGTGGCATCGTCGAACCGTCCCTGCTGAGGCCCGAGGGCTGGCCCTAGGGAGGCCGAGCCGGCGCCGGATTCACTCGTTCCTGCGACCCGAGTAGCGCAGGGCCGGTTGGCGCTGGAGCGAATTGGCAGCGGTGGGGGCCGTTTCGGGCGTCGACGGCTGCCAGTCCGGTGTGGTGGTTGGCGATGGGCAAAACCTCGTTATCGTGCAACACAGCAATGGCGCGTGGGGCGGCGGTCGTTGGACCGGCTCCTTTTCGGACCTGAAGCGGGGGTACGTGGTAAAGGTCAAGGAGCGAGTTGAGAGAGACGAGGAGGATCTTGTCCGCCTCTATCTCACCGACATCGGCCAGTACCCGCTGCTGACCAAGGACGACGAAGTCCGGCTGGCTCAGGAGATCGAAGCCGGGCTGGCGGCCCGCAAGGAGCTGAAGGAGGCCACCCCCGGCTCCCTCACCGACCACCGCCGCCGGGACCTGCGCCGCAAGGAGCGCCGCGGGCTGGAGTCCGAGCGCACCTTCGTGCAGTCGAACCTGCGGTTGGTGGTCTCCATCGCCAAGAAGTACCAGGCATCGGGCCTGCCCCTGCTCGACCTGATCCAGGAGGGCAACCTGGGGCTGATGCACGCCGTCGAGAAGTTCGACTGGCGCAAGGGTTTCAAGTTCTCCACCTACGCCACATGGTGGATCCGCCAGGCCATAACCCGAGGCATCGCCAACACCGGTCGCACCATCCGGCTGCCGGTCCACGCCGGCGACACGCTGGCCCGCCTCCAGAAGGCCCGCTCCCGCCTGGAGTTGAAGTACGGCCGGCCGCCCACCCTCTCGGAGCTGGCCGCCGAGGTGGAGATGCCCGAGGACAAGGTCACCGAGGCGCTGCGCTTCCAGTCCGAGCCGCTGTCGCTGTCGGAGCCGCTGCGCCAGGACGGCGACGCCGAGCTGGGCGACGTGGTGGAGGACCGGTCGATCGACTCGCCCTTCGACACCGCGGCAACCACCATGCTGCCCGCCGAGATCATGCGCCTGCTGTCCCCGCTGGACGAGCGCGAGCGAGACATCCTCAAGCTGCGCTTCGGCCTCGACCGGGGCGAGCCCCGCACCCTGGAGGAGGTCGGCGAGCACTTCAACCTCACCCGGGAGCGGATCCGCCAGATCGAGGCCCGGGCCATGTCGAAGCTGCGCCATCCCTCCAGCGACACCGGCGCCCGCGACCTGCTCAACGTCTGATCGGCCCGGCCCGGTCAACCCGCAGGCCCGGGAGCGTCTAGGGGGTGGCGGCGCAGTAGCCGACGCCGGGGACGGTGAGGATGTAGGTGGGGTTCCTGGCGTTGTCGCCGAGTTTGACTCGGAGGTCCTTGACGAGCGTGCGCACGCGTTGGACGTCGCTGCTGGAGTCTTGTTCCCAGATGCGGGCCAGCAGTTGTTCGTAGCTGAGGGCGCGGCCGGCGTTGGTGCAGAGTTCTGCGAGCAGCTTGTACTCGGTAGGAGTGAGCTTGATGGCGTCTCCCCTGACGGTGACGGTGCGGGTGATGTAGTCGACCGTGAGGTCGGCCACGCGGTAGGGCTCTGTGTGTTGGGACAGTGCCTGCCTGCGCAGCGCGGCTGCGATGCGGGCCAGCAGCTCGGTGGGTGAGAAGGGCTTGACGACGTAGTCGGAGGCTCCCAGCTCGAAGGCCTCGGCCACCTTGTTGTCGTCGCCGCGGCCCGACAGGATGATGACCGGCACGTTCAGGATCTTGGGGATGCGCCTGATGAGTTCGAAGGCGTTGGTGGCGGGCAGCATCAGATCCAGCAGCACCAGGTGGGGCCTCTCGGCCTCGAGGAGGTGTTCGAGCTCGTTGGGGTCGCTGGTGACGACGGGCGTGTAGCCCGCCCGGGCGAGCGTGTTGCGGACATAGCGCAGCGCCTGGGGGTCGTCGTCGATGACGAGGATGGTCTCCACCTTCGACGGTGCTGGCTGCGCCTCGCCGTCGACGGGGTCGGTGGCGCCGGTGGCGGCGGGCTCGTCCAGTGTGGGGATGGTGAAGGTGAACTCGGTGCCGTGGCCCTCGCCTCGGCTCTGGGCCCGGATGCGGCCTCCGTGGGCTTCGACTATGCCCTTGCAGATGGCCAGGCCCAGGCCGTAGCCGGTCTGAGGGCGGTGAGGGTCGTCGCTGTGGACCCGCGAGAACTTGGTGAACAGCAGCCGTAGTCGCTCGGGCGCTATGCCGGCGCCCTGGTCCGTGACCGAGACGGCCACATGGGTGTCCTCCAGCGACGCGGAGACGGTGATGGTGGACCATTCGCGCGAGTTGGCCGCGGCGTTGGACAACAGGTTGTGCAGGACCTGCGCGATACGCCGCCTGTCGGCCCACACCAGCGGCAGGCTCGAAGCGGTGTCGATGTCGATGCTGTGGCGGTGCCCGCTGCTGAGGAAGGCACTCTTGGCCAGGTCGATGACCGGCGCCAGGTCGGTCGGCTCGGGGGACACCGACAGGGTTCCAGCCTCGATGCGGGTCATGTCCAGCAGGTGGTTGATCAGGTCTCGCATGTGGTTGGCCTGGTCCTCGATGAGGCCGAAGAACTGGCCGACTTCGGCCGGATCCAGCGGCATCGACGAATCCCGCACCGTGGCCGCGGCGCCCTTGATCGACGTGAGCGGCGCCCGAAGCTCGTGGCTCACCATCGCCAGGAACTCGCCCCGCAACCGCTCCAGATCCTCCAGCGGCGTCATGTCCTGCAGCGTGGACACCACCGACACCAGCTCGCCGTCCTTGGAGCGGATCGGCGAGGCGTTGATCAAGGCGGTCACGGTGGTGCCGTCACGGCGCTCGATCACCAATTCCTCAGCCTGCACGGTCTCGCCGTCGCGGACCGCCCGCACCACCGGCAACTCGTCGTAGGCGATCTCGGATCCGTCCAGGCGCCAGCAGGTCAGCCCCCACACATCCTGCGTCGCGTCGCGTGCCCCCGCCGGAGGCGCGCCGACGATGCGTCGCGCCTCGCGGTTGGCCATAACCACCGTGCGCGAACCGACGTCCACGACCAACACCCCCACCGGCGACGTGTTGACCAGAGCTTCGAGGTCGGCCTTGGCCCGCTGCTCATCGCCGTAGCGGCGGGCGTTGGTGACCGCCATCGCCGCCTGTGCGGCGAACATCGCCAGGGTCTCCTCGTCGTCCTGGGTGAACATCGAGCCGTCGTGCTTGTCACCGATCAAAATCGTTCCCACATGGCGGTCCCGCATCCTGATCGGGATCAGCAGGAAGGCACTGACGGGCCAGAACGCCGAAAAGCCCGCAGACTCCAAATGAGCCACAAGATCCGTGGTCCGCAACGGCTCGCGGATGTCACCGAGGTACGCGAACAAATCCAAGATCCGGGGGTAGCCCATCATCACCTTCTGCTGTTCGGGGGACAACCCTGACGGCACCAGATCCTGCAGCCCGCCGGCATCGTCAAGGGTGGCGGTCGCGCCGTAGCGGGCCCCGGTGAGCTCCCGAGCGGTGTCGACCACCTCCTGCAACACCACGTCAACATCCAGGTCCTCGCTGATGCGGAGGATCGCGTCGGTCAACCCCAACATCCGGGCGCGCAGCATGTCGATCTCCGCACTCAAACGGTCACCGTCGCCCAACTCGGCACGCTCCCAACAACTCGCACTGCCACGATGTCGCCCGTCGACGACATGGCTAGCGCGAGAAACTCGCCCTGACTTCCGGTCAGCATAGGGCTCGGCGAAAAGGAGTCCCGGGCATTGGAATGCCCGGCCCCGCGGGAAGGTAAGTCAGGTACGAGGTCACCAAACGGGGCCGGGCCAGCACACTATAAGCCCTGGCCCGAGAGCAGATATGTCTATTACTCATTTTCTTTCAGTACATCAGTTTTAGTACATATTCTGTGGATGGATCGTGCTCGCCTGCCGGGAACGGCGCCTAGCGCGCCGGGACCAGCCCTTGAGTAGTGGCGGCCCAGCCCGCCGCGATGGCGGCGCCGGCCAGCAGGTAGGGACCTAGCGGCCGGACGGCGCTCCGGCCGTGCCGAGCGAGCACGATCAGCGCCTCGGGCAGGGCCAGCACGAACCCCGCTGTCAGGCCCAACAGTGCGGTCTGCCAGCCCCACCAGCCGCACAGCAGGCCGTTAAGCGCGCTGAGGCGCACGTCGCCGAAGCCCATCGAGGGCGGATGGACGATGTGGATGGCGGCTAGCAGCGCCCCGCACGCTGCGCCCCCAACCGCCGCCCCTACGAGGCCGGCCGGCTCGGCCTCCACCAGCGACGCCGCCGTATAGAGCACCCAGACCACCGCCGCGGTCGGCCAGATCACCCGCGTCGGCAGCAGGCCGGTTTGAAGGTCCGTCACGGCCAGTCGCACGCCGGCAACCAGCCATGCCGCGACCGCCGCGCCCACGAGCACCGCCGGCACCGCCACGGTAGAACGCTACGGCCCCCGGCCCCGCCAGCCGACTCGACTTTTTCGGCAGCGGGCCCAAGGATATATGCGATTGACAATATGTGAGAATGGTTTGTGTAGTTGACAACATTCCTAACCGGTGTGTATACAATCTCGCTCAAGCGGGCCGGCAGAGTTGGTCTGCATCCTCACGCGCGTGTCGAGATAGCACCGAGAATGTCGAATCCTCCCCCCCAACAACCGCATCAGCCCGCGGCCGCAGCCGGCCAGCGGCGTCAGGTCGCACTCCCGGGCGCGCAGCAGAAGCAGCGGCGGCCGGGGTTGGTCCTGTTCGGTCTGGTGCTCGTGTTCGGGTGCGCGTTCGGCTTCTGGTTCATCCTCCGAGGCGTCGACCAGCGCTCGGAGTACCTAATGGCGGCGCGGACCATCGAACGCTGGCAGGTGGTCCGGTCCGAGGACTTCACCGTCGTCGAGGCGAACGTGGGTCCGGCTTCGGCGCTCGGTTTGGACCAACTGGGCTCGGTGAGCGGCAAGTGGGCGACCGGCCGGATCCCGGTCGGGACGATCATCACCTCGGGACTGTTCGAGTCCCCGCCGCTGTCGGCCGAGTCCGAGGCGGACAAGGTGCTGATTCAGGTCAGTGTGCCCACGGCGGACGCGCCCTTCGGCAGCCTCAATTCGGGTGACACGGTGGCCATGCTGGGCCGCGAGTCCGCCGGCCCGGATGGAGAACAGGGCGCCCTGAGCCTCATCGGCGTGCTGCAGTTGGAGTTCGTGCAGGGCGACAACGTCTACTACGTGGTCACCCCTGAGGAGGCGCTGCAGATCAAGAGCACCGTCGACCGTTACACCCGGGCGTCGGACCGCACGATGCTGAAGCTGGGATTCGATCTGAGAATCGAGGACCTGGTAGACGCCCTCGACCGGCAGGCGACCGGCGGTGCGTTGACCAGTCCCGACGCCTCGACTCAACCGGGCCCGGGCGCCGAGCCCGTCGAACAATGAAGATCCTCGTCGCGCTGAGCCGTCGTAGGGCGCCCGAGCAGACCGGCCGGTTCCCGTGCTGACTGTCTACAGCACGCAGGGGTCGCCCGGAGCTTCCACCACGGCTCTGCACCTGGCCGCGCACTGGGCCTCGATGGGTCGCGAGGTGCTGCTCATCGAGGCGGACCCGGCCGGGGGCTCGCTGAGCCGCAATCTGGGCATCCAGTTCACGCCTGGTTCGGCGTCGTTCGTGGCATCGGGCCTGCCAGTGCTGAGCAGCAATCTGATCGACCATGCCCAGGACGTGCTGTTCGAGAACCTTCACGTGATGCCGGCGCCGGCCACCCCGGCGGGCGCGACCGGGATCTTCCGCACCTTCGCCGACTCCTCCGACGACCTCCGGGCGATCTCCGAGAACGAGATGGCGGTGATCATCGACGGGGGCCGGATCACCGCTGACACCGCGGTGTCGATGCTCACGACCGGGGCCGCAGGGGTGCTCGTGGTCTGCCGCGACAACAGCCAACTGTCGAGCCTCGAGCCCCTCAGGGAAGTGTTCGCCGCCGGCCCCGAACACGACGGCCCCCACGGCTTCGTCACCACCATCGGCAAGTCCGCCCTCGACGACGAGGAATGGCTCCAGAGCTACGGACTGACCTTCTGCGGCGCGATCGGGGTCGACGCCGACATGGCGGCTGACATCGCCGGCCACTTGAACCGGAACAAGCGCAAGTCCAAGAAGTGGCGGCACGGCCTAGAACGGGTGGGGGAGAAGCTGTATCCGGTCGCGCAGCCGCCCCCCTCAGGCCGGTCCCGGGAGCCCCGTCCCGCGGAGCAGCCGGCCCCGCGCGGGACTGAGCCGGCGGACGATGCCGGCCCGGCAGCCGCCGCGCCGCCTGCCTATGAGCCGAGGCCACCTGACGCCTATGCGCCTGAGGCGTACGCGCCCACGCAGTATCCGCCGCCCGTGTATGAGCCGGGGTCGCCCGAGGCGTATCCGGCGGGACACCACCTGCCGCCCGCCTACGGGTCGGCTCCGTCTGAGGCGTATCCGCCGGCGCAGTATCCGCCCGAGGCGTACGAGCAGGGGTCCGAGGCCGGCGTGCCGGGCCACTACCTGCCGCCCGCTTACGGGTCGGCTCCGTCTGAGGCGTATCCGCCGGCGCAGTATCCGCCCGAGGCGT
>VXWX01000057.1:0-8931 GCA_009835735.1 Acidimicrobiaceae bacterium | reverse complement strand
TACGGGTCGGCTCCGTCTGAGGCGTATCCGCCGGCGCAGTATCCGCCCGAGGCGTACCCGCCTGAGGCTCCAGCACCTGAGGCTTATGCGCACGAGACTTATGCGCCGGGCCACTACCCGCCACTTGCCTACGAGCCTGACCCGCCCGAGGCCTATGCACCGGACCACTACCCGCCGGCCGGCTACGAGCAGGAGCCTCACCCCAATGCCCATCCGCCCGCCCACGGGCAAGTACCGCCGCCCGTCGGTGAGCAGCCCGGCTCCGGGATGCAACCGCTTGCGTCGGAGCCTCTGCCCACACCGGACATCCAGCCGAGCGGGTCATTCCGCGACTGGGCCGCCAAGCTGCACGGCTCCAAGGCGGAGGACCAGGCGGCCCAGAACCAGGGCGTGTGAGCGCGCCGGCTAGCGCGGGATCGTGGCCGAGACGACCCAGGGTCTAGCGCTCTTCCAAGAGTCGCACGCGAGGCTGCTCCAGCAATTCCTGGAGCTAGAGCGCCAGCAGCTGCCGCCCGACGTGATCGACCGGCAGCTCATGGACATCGCCGAGGGGATCGTCCGGGACTACAACACGTCGGCTCTCATCGCCGGCGAGCTCCGGCTGACCGACGAGGAGGAGCGGGAGTTCCGATCCAACGTCCGGGGCCTGATGGGCGGCGGCGCGCTGATGCCGCTGCTAGAGCGGGAGGACGTGGAGAACATCCACATCCTCGGGCACGACAAGGTGATCCTGTCGCTCGCCAACGGGGACCGCATACCGGGCCCGGCCCTGGCAGGAAGCGAGGAGGAGCTGGTCATGATGATCCGCCACCTCGCGGCGACCGCGGGGCACACCTCGCGGCGCTTCGACACGGCCGCGCCGATCCTCGATCTGAGGCTGGCCTCCGGGCACCGGCTCTTCGCGGTGACCGCAGTGGCCGAGAGGACGTCGATCGTGATCCGCCGCCACCGCATGCTGCAGTCGTCGCTGGAGCGCCTAGCGCAGTCGGGCACAGTCACCGCCCCGATGATCGAGGTCTTGCGGGCCGCGGTGCGCCCCCCCAACCCGGCCAACATGCTGGTGGTGGGGGGCACCGGCGCGGGCAAGACCACCCTGCTGCGCTCGCTGCTGTCGGAGGTTCCCCAGTCGGAGCTAGTCGTGACCATCGAGGACACCCTGGAGCTGCATCTGCGGTCCTCGGGCCTGCACGAGCGGACCCTGGCGCTGGAGACCCGCACGGCCAACACCGAGGGCCTGGGCGAGATCTCCATGTACGACCTGTGCCGGGCCGCGCTGCGGATGTCGCCGGACCGGGTGATCGTGGGCGAGGTGCGCGGCGGGGAGGTGATGCAGCTCCTCCAGGCCATGGGCATCGGCAACGACGGGTCGCTGGGCACCATCCACGCGGGCAGCACCCGGGCCGCCATCAACAAGATGCTGATCTACGCCCAGCGCTCGCCGGATTCGCCGACCCCCGACTCGGTGCTGCGCGAGATCTCCGAGGTACTGCACCTGCTCGTGTACATCAAGAAGCTGCCCGACGGGCGCCGCGCGGTCACCTCCATCCGCGAGGTGGTCGGCTACGAGGAGGGCCGGGTGGCCACCTCGGAGGTGTTCGCCCCCGGCCCCGACGGCGTGGGCGTCTACGTGAGGCCGTTCAAGGCCGACGGCGAGCCGCTGGCCCGCTTGATGTCGGCCGGGTTCGACCCCAACGTGCTGGGCGAGCCCTACCGGCCCAGGCAGTACGCGCCCCAGGCCCCGCCGGCGCCGGCCCCGCCGGCGCATGCCCGCACGGTGCCGGCCCCGCCCCAGCCGCCCGCCCGGCTTCCTGGCCCTTACGGCCAGCGCCCCAGGACCCAGCCCCCGCCCCAGCCGACTCCGGCCCAGCCGGGTCGCGCCGGCCCGGCTCCCGCGCCGCCCCAGCGGCCGGCGGTGCCGGCCCAGGCCAACCCGGCCCAGGCGCGTCCGCCGGGACGGACCGCGCCGGCACCGGCCGAACGCGCCGGGTAGGCCCCATGGTCCCGCTGGCTGCGGTGGCGTTCGGTGCTCTGGCCGGTGTCGGCCTGTTCGCCGCGATCCTGGGTCTGCAGATGCGGCCGGTGCGCCCGAAGCAGAACCGGCTGCGCCAATTCCGGGCCCAGGCGACCCGCATCGAGCTGTCGTCGTCGGCGAACGACACCCTGGCCATGATCGGACTGGGAGCGGTGCTCGGGTTCGGGGCGTGGTACGCCACCGGATGGGTGGCGGCCGGGATTATCGGCATCGCCGCGGGCGTCATGGGGCCGATGATGTGGCGGGCGCCCCGCCGGCGCCGCGACTTCACCGACGAGATCGAGGCCTACTCGCAGTGGACCGAGCAGATCCGCGACCTGGTGTCGGCCAGCGGCTCGCTGTTCGAGGCCGTCACCCTGTCGGCCGGCCAGGCCCCGTCGCGGCTGCGCCCCCAGGTTGTGCAGATGGCTTCGATCGCCCGGACGCTGGGACTGCCGGCCGCGCTGGACTGGTTCGCGGCCGAGATGGACTCGCCCTTCGCCGACCGCCTGGTGCTGGGCATGAAGATCGCCTGGGACTCCGGGGCACGGGTGAGCGAGGCGTTCGAGAGCACGGCCCGGGCCATGCGGGCCGAGGTGGAGATGCGGCGCCGCAACGAGGTCGCCAACGCCCGGGCCTGGACCCAGGTGGTGTCGATCATCGGCGTGACCGTGGTGTCGGCGCTGTTCATGTTCGTGTTCAACAAGGAGTTCTTCGATCCCTTCGGCTCCCTGATCGGCCAGGCCGTCCTGCTGGCCGTGGGGGTGCTGATCTTCGGCAACGTGTACTGGGTGTTGAAGCTGTCGGAGTCGGGGGCGCCGGTGCGCCTGCTGTCGTCGGAGGGCGAGCAACTGGCCGACGACGTGCTGGCCGCGCTGTCCGGAGAGGATCGGTGACGCCGTGGTGATCCTGCTGGGCGCCATGGCCGGTCTCGGCCTGCTGCTCGTCGCGGTGGGGCTCGTGCCCCGGCCGGCGCGGAAGCCGCAGGCCGCTCCCGAGCCCAGGAGGGCCGCCAAAAAGGGCGCCAAGGAGGCCGGTGCGGTGCAGGATGCAACCCGCCGCGCGGCCCGCAGGATCGAGCAGGACCTGCAGTCCAAGTCGGCCCTCATGCAGGACGCCCACATGGTGGGCCGCAGCCTGGAGACCCACGCGGTGCACAAGATGATCGGCCTGGTGCTCGGCGCGGCGGTGCTGGCCGCCTTCGCTGTGTTCGCCAACACGCTGTTCGGGCTCGACCTGCCGCTGCCGATAATCGTGGCCGCCGCGGGCGCCGGCGCTCTGGGCGGGTGGCTGCTTCCCGACTCGATCCTCAAGACCGAGGCCGACAAGGAGCGGGTCCTTTTCCAGCAGGTGACCGAGTCGTGGCTGGAGTTGGTGGCCCAGCTGGTGACCGCAGGCGCCGACACGTTCGGCGCGCTGGGGGTGGCGGCCTCCTACAGCCAGCAGCCCGGGTTCGTGGTGATCCACGATGCGCTGCGGACGTCGGCGGCCAGCGGCGAGGCGCCGTGGACGGGGCTGCGCCGCATGGCTGACGAGCGCCGGCTGCGGTTCCTGGACCCGTTCTGCGCCGCCCTGGAACTGGCCGGCACGACGGGGGCCGGGTCCCGCCAGGCGATCCTGGCCCAGGTGGATGCGGCCCGCTCCAAGGCGATGCTGGAGGCCGACGCGGCCGCGGCCTCCTCGGGCGAGAAGATGGGGGCGCCCCTGGCGCTGATCGGCGGCGCCTTCATGATCCTGATGGGCTACCCGCCCCTGGCCGGGATCCTCGACACCACCACCCTCACCGGCCTCTAGCGCGTTACGCTGGTTGACACAACATTTACTGTTAGTTAGTATTCTGCCTGGAGCTTCGTTGCCGGGCATCGACGGCATCCCTAATCATTCGTGCTGACCGCTTGTTCACAAGCCGCCGCCAGCCCTCGGAGAAGCTCGCAGTGACTACCCCGACCCATGCGCACCCCGCCATGACCCCACCATCCGGCAGCCCGCAGCCGCAGCCACCCGATCAGGTCGCCGCGGCCGAGCCCAGCGGGCAGGAACCCTCTTCGCCCGGGCCGCGATCAGCGCGAGTTGCCCAGACCGGACGGGCCCGCAGCGCCGCGGGCGCGCTGAGGGCCGCCGCGGCGGACAACCTGATGATGGCCATCTTCGGCCCGGTGATCGTGCTGCTGCTCGGCTACTCGCTGTACACCACCAACGACCGGTTCGGCGAGATCAACGACCGGTTCGGCGAGATCAACGACAGATTCATCGCGCACGAGGCCAGCAACGATGCTCGATTCGCGGCCCAGGACGCCAAGATCGATGCCCTCGACGCCAAGATCGACGAGGTCGACGCCAGGCTCACCGCGCGGATCAACGAGCTCGAGGCCAAGCTCACCGCGCTGATCCACGAGGTCGACGCCAAGCTCACTGCGCAGATCAACGAGCTCGACCTGAAGCTCACCGCGCTGATCGCCGCCCTGGGCGAGACCGACGAGGTCGACGCGGCGGTGGCGGGCGAACTCATCGCCGGTGCCCTACCCGGGCCGGACAGCGGCGCATCACCGCCCGAGCCGCCATAGACCTAGCCACGCTCGAAGGAAGCGGCACGGCCGAGACGATCCGGCTGTTCGCTCCGGTCTCGGTAGCTAGCCCTGCCCCATTGATGCCGGCGCTGAGAACCTGATTCATCGGTCTGTGGCGTTCACCGGTCGTGATTCCATGTCTCTTGGTCGATCCCGGGGCAGGAATTCCGACTTTCGCTTGGAATTACAGACATATCGGATGTTGGTATACGGGCGGAATGTCTGTAGTTTTCCGCACGGTCGAGCCAATGCTCGTTCAAGATCACAAGAGGTTACACGATGATCACCGTAGTTACACTAGCCGTAGTAGTCCCCGGTCTACTCGCAGTCACATTTCTTGGACTGAGCCGGATTAAGTCGACGCCACTGTTCAGCTCGCTGGCCCACGCCCGGGGCGGCGACGAGCGAGGCATTGCGCTTCAGACGATCATCATCGTGGTCGTGCTGCTGGCCATCGCCGGAGCGGTAGCCGCAGTCCTGCTGACACGTGCAGGCGAGGAGACCGACCGCCTCGAAGGCGAGACCGACCGCTGGACAGAAATCGACAACTACACAGGCTGTGTGATTGCCGACGGCGTTCCTCAGCAAGCCGACAACTCAGCAGCTGACGCAACCAACTTCGATCACTGCGCTGCGCCCTAATGATCTCATGGGCGGTTCTCGAGACCTTGTAGCGACGAGTGCGGACACGAATGCTCATGTTCTCAAGCTTGCGCAGCAACGAGTGTGAGCATGGGCACGACGAGTGCGTACGTGGGTGCGACGAACGCGGCATTGCGCTGCAGACGATCATCATCGTGGTCGTGCTGCTAGCCATCGCCGGCGCCGTCTCAGCGGTCCTGCTGACGCGGGCGGGCACTGAGACCGACCGCCTCGAAGGCGAAACCGACCGCTGGACGGGAATCACCAACGAAACCGGCTGCGAGATCGCTGGCGGCGTTTGGAACAACCCCGGCGGTTCCGGCAGCTGCGGTCCGCCAGGAACCGTCGTTCACAACGCGAGCACCCCACATGCCCTCACGGCGGCAGACTGCCACACCACGAACGAAGGCGATCCAGGTCATACTCACACCTTCACTCCTGGGGTGGACAACAGCACGCCTCCGGATGGCGATTTCGATGATCCGCTCGACATCGCGCCCATGTGTACGTAGCAGAGTCCATCTGTTCCGACCACGTCGCAGAATGACAAAGACGATCGCGACTCGCTGTAGCGGCATCGGGGACCATTCCTCCTGTCGCGCGAGGAGCCGTGGAGGTGGGCGCCGCCCGTGACATCGGGCCGTCGACGGCGTGGCTTGCGTATGTTTCGTGTAGCGGAGTCTGTTCGGGCTGATCAGCGCGGTATTGCGCTCCAGACCACGATCATCATGGCGACGCTGATCGCTATCGCTCTTGCGGTGTCGGCTGTGATGTACACGCGCGGCGGGGAGGTCGCGGACGATCTGGAGCGCCAGAACCTCACGCGGAGCCCGAGCGATTTCACTACTCGGGTGCTTTGCGAGGCTTACGAGTACACGTGGGACGCTGTCAATACCCAGTGCACTTGAGTCCTCAGCGGCGCTAGGCACTGCCATGTCGAAGAGTTGCGTTCGTCACCGCGATGAGCGCGGTGAAGTGCTTCCGGTAGCGATCTTGTTCTTGGGTGTGATCGCGATGGTCCTCATCGGCGTTCACGTCGCGCTGGTGGCGATGGCTCGGACTGCGGTCCAGTCGGCGGCCGACGCGGCGGTCGCGGCCGCCCAGGCGGCCGGGCCCGGCCCACAGGAATGCGACGGCGACACGATGACGATGGAGACCCAACGCGAGTGCGAGGGGATCCTGGCGGCGCAGATCGCGATCGCAGGGGCCAAGAGCTCGGTGATCGAGACCAAGGCTCCGGTCATTGCGGTGGAGTCGGAGAGGGGCTCGGTGACCGCGGTGGTGTTCGGCGGGACCATCACACCGCTACTCGGCGGCTTGGAGGTGACCGGGCAGGCGTGCGGTCCGCTCGACGACGTCCTGGCATCGGAGCTCACGGGGACGGCAGCCTGGGAATGCTGACGAACGGCCGCTGGAGACTGCAGCGGGGAGAGACCGGCTCGGGAACCGTCATCGGAGTGGCGATCCTGTTCCCCGCACTGATGATCGTGATCGTGGCGATACAGATGCTGTCGGACTCGGCGCGCTTAGAGCAGGGGATACAGGCGGCCGCCAACCGCGCCGCCCGCACCGCCTCGCTGTGCTGCTACTACACCGGCGGGCCGGACGGCGCCGAGCAGGTGGCGCAGGCCAGCCTCCGGGGAGCAGAGAGCGTCAACAACTACAACCAAGTCTTCTGCAACAACGACTTCGCAGGCAGCAGCGAGGTCATCTTCATAGACGTGAACGGCGACCATGTGCCCAACACCGCCGACGCCGGCGGCCACTACAGGGCCGTGCCGCCGGGCGGCACGGTGCATGTGTTCGTGACGTGCCGCGTCCCTTCGCAGATCCTGGGCGGGTTCGGCTTCCCCGGCCTCGACGCCGAGCGCAAGGCAGTGGCGGTTGCCACCGTCGACCCGTACCGGTTCCGGCCAGGCGCATGACGGCCTCGACGGGTGGTCCCGGCTATCCACCCGAGTGGCGCACGCCGCCGCGAGCAGACGATCAGCGAGGCGCGTACGCCGTCTTCATCGCGGTCATCACGTCAGCTCTGCTGTTCTTCGGCGGCCTCGCCTACGACGCTCCCAGACTCAACGCGGCCCGCCAGGATGCGCTCCACGCCGCCAACGAGGCCGCCCGTGTGGCGGCGGCCACCGTCGCCAGCGGGGGAACGCTCGCACAGGCCCGTACCGCCGCCGAGGAACGGACGTCCCGGACCCGGCTCATCTACGGCCAGGCGGTGCATGTGGCCCTCCTCGACTGCGTCGGCAGCCGGGTGCAGGTCACGGTGATAACCGGCTACTTCTACCGGTCGGTCCTCGGCCTGTTGCGCCCGCGGCAACCCATCGAGGCGGTGGGCGCGGCCGAGGCCCGTCTGGTGCTTCCCAGCGACGAGATCAGCACGCTGCACTACCTCGGAGAGTGCCCTCTCACCTAGCACTATGAGGAATCGCGCCCATAGATGAGGAAATCACTCATACGGGGGGTTGGATGTGCAGTCTTTCGTATACAATCGCCGCTCGTGTCCAACCTCCCCCCGGGCGGAGCGAGAGGGTCTGACGCCCACGCGAGGCCTGCGTTCGGTGCCCTGCCTTGAGGCGCCCGCGCGCCGAGGCCCTGTGGTATGCGCTCGCCATTCTGGTTGTCGTCGGCGTGCCGGCGGTGGCCGTCCTCCTGTTCGGCACGCCCGAGTTGGCCCTGCCGTCGGACTGGTCGGAGGCCCGCTCCCGCATCGACGACGGGACATACCCGGCCGGCTACGTCGTCGACATCGTCTCGCTGGTCCTGCTGCTCGGCTGGGGCGTCGGCCTCGGATTCCTGGTGATGGCTGTGCTCAAGCGGAATAGACGGGCTGGCGCCGCCGGTGACGAGACCGGCGTGAGCGACGTCCCGGCGACGGGCGAGGACAACGAGCCCGGCGAGCCCGACGAACCCTGGTACCGCCAGGGGCCCCCCATATTCGACGAGCCCTTCAGCGACGAGCACCAGCGGGTCGTCGTGCCGCCCGACGAGACGACGCCCGAGGAAGGGCCGCAGGACTCGCTGTGGCCGGCGTCGGGCGAGAGTGACGAACTGGCCGAGAGCATGGTCTCCGACGCCGAGATCATCGGCGGGCCGGCCGGCGGCGCGGACCCTGATGAGCCTCCGATGATCGTTCCGGTGCGGGCCTACTACTTCAGCCGGGCCGGCGACACGCTGCGCAGCGTCTCGGCGCAGTTCCTGCAAACGCCCATGCGCTGGGAGGAGCTCCGGTCGCTCAACGTGGCCAGCCCCGGAGTAGCCGCCGTGGAGGCCGACACCCTGCTGCCGCTGGGCACCGCGCTGGCGCTGCCCGGCGACCCGCTGCCATGGGGCAAGCCCGACCCGGTGTACCTGTGGACCCTCGCCGAGAAGTTCCTGTTCACTGCGTGGGGCCGCGAGCCCACGCCCGAGGAGGTCGTCCCGTTCTGGAGGGGGCTGACCGGCGGGGCCCAGCTCGAGGCTGGCGCGCCGCCCATTCGACCTGAGCATCTGGCCGCGCCCACCGAACCTCCGGCACCCGGAGTCGAACCCGCTGCCGCGGAACCATGGGGCTCGGCACCCGGAGTCGCTCACGAACCCGCGCCCGCAGGGCCGCCCATGCCCGGCGAGTACGTGTCACCCTCCCCGGCTGCGGCCCCGATGGAGCCCGTTGCCGCGCCGACCGACCGCCAGCCACCGCCCCCGGTCGCCCAGCCCCCGTACGAATCC
>VXWX01000156.1 GCA_009835735.1 Acidimicrobiaceae bacterium | reverse complement strand
CCGCGGGCATGGACATCGATTCGAGCCTGACCGCTGATCAGCTGTTCACCAACGAATTCATCGACGAGAGCATCGGTCACGGCTTCTAGCCACGAGCCTCGTCGTTTGACACAACGCTGAAAGGGGGGCCGGCCAGACACCGGCCCCCCTTCAGCGCGCCCGGACGCAATTCCGCCAGGCAGGTACACACTCGCGGCTGATAGCGTTCGACACGGAGCGCGAGGCAGGTCAGGGTCTCCAACACCGCGTGATCTCAGAACTGAATCGTTGCTTCAATGACATCGCGAGCATCCGGCGGCTGTCGGATCGTCCCACGGAGGGAAACATGAGACACAGGAAGCACCTGGTTCGCTGGCTGGCGGTACTGCTGGCCTTCGGGCTGGTAGCCGCGGCATGCGGCGACGACGAGGAAGCCGTCGAGGAGGCGCCAGCACCCTCGGACGAGGCTCCGGATACGGATGAGGCGCCCTCCGAGGCACCCGACGAGGCGATGATGGACCACCTCGGCGACGGCTCGCTCGGCGTCGTCACGGTCGAAGCGGGCGACGCCATCCAGATCCGCTCGCTGGAGGCCATCACCGGCGATGTCGCCTTCTTCGGCCTGCCCATTGATAGAGCCACGCAGATCGCGGTCGACGACTACGGCCCGATCCACGGCTTCGATGTGGACACCGGCACGAGCCTGGACGACCTGTGCTCCAACGACGGTGGCCAGGCCGCGGCCCAGATCATCGTGGCCGACGAGGACGTGGTCGGTGTTATCGGCACGTCGTGCTCCGGAGCGGCGGTGGCGGCAGCCCCGCTGATCACCGATGCCGGCATGGTGCTGATCTCCGGCGGCAACACGTCGCCTGCTCTGACTTCGGACCTGGCCGGAACGGCGGGCCCGAACTACAGCGTCGGCTACTACCGCACGGCTCACAACGACCTGTACCAGGGTGCGGCCATGGCCAAGTTCGTGTTCGGCGAGCTCGGCATAAGCACCGCCGCGGCCATCCACGACGGCGACCCCTACACCCAGGGTCTGGCCCAGGCCTTCGCCGACGCCTTCGAGGCTGAGGGCGGCACGGTCACCGGCTTCTCGGCCGTCAACAAGGACGACACCGACATGGTTCCCGTGCTCACCGAGATCGCCGCCGGCAGCCCCGGCGCGCTGTTCTTCCCGATCTTCCAGCCTGCGGGCGACTTCGTGGCCGACCAGGCACCGGGCGTCTCCGGCCTGGAGGAGACGGTGCTGCTGGCCGCGGACGGGTTGTTGAACACCAACTACCTGGCACTGCCCCAGACCAGGGGAATGTACTTCTCGGGTCCGGACCAGCGCTTCGGCGAGAACGTCAACGAGAGCACCGGCAAGACCGCGGTCGACTTCCTGGCGACCTATGAGGCGGCCTACGGCGAGGCCCCGGCCGCGCCGTTCTGGGCGCACGGCTATGACGCCACCGTGCTGTTGCTGGACGCCATCAAGGCGGCCTCGTGGGTGGAGGACGGCGACCTGATGATCGACCGCCAGGGAATCCGCGACTACCTCAACAGCGTGCAGGGCTTCCAGGGCCTGATCGGCACTATCAACTGCGACGACTTCGGCGATTGCGGCGCCGCCCGCATCACCGTGGTCCAGAACATCGGTGGCGAGGAGAACGCTGAGACCAGCCTCAACAACGTGGTGTTCTCCTATGCACCGGGCACTGCTGGCGTAGGTTCGGAAGGCCTGCCGCTGGCCGAGGCGGTGGCCGCCGGTCTCGCCGACGTGTGTCCGTCGCCGCTGGTGGTTCAGACGGACTGGTTCCCGGAGTCTGAGCATGGCGCCATGTACGAACTAGTCGGCGATGACTACACGGTTGATGTGGATGCGAAGGTTGTTCGGGGCTCGATGGTGCTAGGTGGCACTGAGCTGGGTATCGAGTGGGAGGTCCGCACGGGCGGTCCTGCTATTGGGTTCTCGCCGGTGTCTCAGCACATGGCTGCGGACGAGTCGATCCACTTGGGCTATGCGTCGACTGATCAGCAGATCAACCATTGGGATGTCGCCCCGCTGGTGTCGGTGGTGGCGCCGTTGGAGCGCAATCCGCAGATGGTGATGTGGGATCCGGAGACCTATCCGGATGTGACTGGTCTGGCTGATCTGGGTGCGCAGGGCATCACGATCAATGTGTTCGGCGGCGGGACGTTCCCTGATGTGTTCATCGCTCAGGGGATCTGGTCGGCTGATCAGGTTGACCCGTCCTATGACGGCAGCCCGGCGCGGTTCGTCGGCGCGGGCGGCTCGATCGCCCAGCAGGGCTTCGCGTCGTCAGAGGTGTACACCTACGAGCACGTCTATGAGGAGTGGGGCAAGCCGGTTGCGTTCCAGCTGCTGCACGACGCCGGGTTCCAGATCTACTCGCAGACCATCGGGGTTCGTCCTGGTGACATGGAGGAGCTGCGTCCGTGCCTGGAGAGGCTGGTGCCGATCATCCAGCAGGCGGCTGTGGACTTCAACAAGAGCCCGGATCGCGCCAACGCGATCATCGTGGACGCGGTGGAGCGCTATCAGGATTTCTGGGTGTATCCGCCTGAGCTGGCCGAGTTCTCGCATTCGGCCAAGCGCGAGTACGGCCTGGTCGGTGATGGTCCCGACAACACCGTGGGCAACATGGTGGGTGAGCGCATCGCCAAGGTGCTCGACGACATGCGGGCCGCGGGCATGGACATCGATTCGAGCCTGACCGCTGATCAGCTGTTCACCAACGAATTCATCGACGAGAGCATCGGTCACGGCTTCTAGCCACGAGCCTCGTCGTTTGACACAACGCTGAAAGGGGGGCCGGCCAGACACCGGCCCCCCTTCAGCGCGCTTGAGAGCAGGAACCTCTCAGATGTAGGGCTCGGCCGGGCTGTCGATGCGCGACACCAGGAACTCCCCCGCGGTGACCGGCTCGTAGCGCTCGGGGCGCTCGGCGGTAATGCAGCTCCCGATGGTGGACACCACCGTGGACGGGTCGGGGTTCACGAAGAACGGGATCGAGAACCGGTCGACTCCCGATGATCCGACCACCCGGTGCGGGGTGGACCGGTAGCGGTCGTTGGTCCAGCGGGCCAGCATGTCGCCGAGCTGCACGATCAGAGCTCCGGGCGGAGCCACCACCGGCACCCAGTCGGAGTCCAGTAGTACCTCAAGGCCCGGCACGCCGTCGGTGGCCAGCAGGGTGATGGCCCCGTAGTCGGTGTGGGGAGTGCTGAAGACGGGGGCAGAGCCGTCGTCGAGCAAACCTGCCGGGGGGTAGTGCAGGAACCGCAGCCGGCACTGGGGCTCGGACATGCGGGCCGCGAAGAAGCCGGACACGCCCAGCGTGGTCGCCAGGGCCTCCAGCACGTAGTGGGCTGCACCGAGGGCGGCACCCTGGTAGTTGCGCACCGCAGCCTCGAACCGGTCGCACCCGAGGGCCTCGATGGCCGCGAGGTCGACCTCGCCGGCCAGGCCCATATCGAGGTATTCGGCGGCCAGGCTGGACCGGCCCATGTAGGCGGCGCTGGACGGGTCGCGGGCCTCCACCATGTCGGGCACATAGCCGTACCGGTTGATCCTCGGCACCCGCCTCTTGACGTCCGCGGGCAGGCCGAAGAAGGCTCGGGCGGTGTCGAAGGCGGCTCCGAGGTCGGCATCGATGCCGTGGCCGGCCAGCACGAAGAGGCCAACGGTGGTACAGGCCGCCTCAACTTCGTCCGCGATCCGAGGATCACCCGCCGCGCCGGCTCCGGTGCCCGTCAGGGCCGAGATGTCGACGATGGGTGGAGCGAGCATGCCTTGCTGTCGGCTCTTATCGCAGCACCTGGGTCTGCTGGTCGGCTGAGGCCACCAGCCGGCCGCGGCGATACACCCGGCGCGACATCGGGGCGTCGGCGACCGCACCCCGCAGCGAGGCCGCGTCGATGGCCACCAGATCCGCTGGATCGCCCGGCTCGAAGTTGACCGGAGGCAGACCCATGACCCGACGGGCGGTGTTGGTGACCATGTCGTAGGCGTCGGCGGGCAGCCGGTGGCCGGCCATCACCATCAGCGCGGCGGTCTCCAGCGGGTCGCTTCGCCCCACCAGATTGAACGGGTCCTGCACGTTGTCGGCCCCGGCCGCTACGAGCGCGCCCGCGTCCAGGAGCGCATTGATGGCGGTGAGGCCCCGGGGCGTGGCCTGTGGGTCGTCCCGTCCCTGCAGGAACAGGTTGGTCTGCGGCAGGGTGATCACCGAGATGCCGGCCGCGGCTACTTCGGTGGCCACCGCTTCCTGCACATCGGGCGGCTGCATGCCCAGGCTGACGCAGTGGCTCGCAGCCACCGACCCGTCGAAGCCCTTGTCGCCCACCTGGCGGGCCAGTTCCCGCAGTGTCAGCACGGACGCATCCAGCGTCTCGTCGGTGTGCAGGTCTATGTCGATGCCGGCCGATGTCGCCAGCGCCAGCACGTCGGCGATGTGGGCCGGCGGGTCGTCCTGGAGGTTGGGGCAGCCCCCCACGAGGTCGACTCCGGCCTCCACCGCCTCCTCCAACGCTCGGACGTTGGCGGCGCTGTCCGGGCCGGTCATCGGCCATCCGGTCAAGGCCACCATCTGGAAGTCGATTAGGCCCTCCATGGCCCGCGCCGCCTCCTGCACGGCCAGAACGCTGGCGATGCCGATGTCGGCCGTGACGTTTATGTGGGTGCGGACCGCGGTCACCCCGTGCACGAGCAACATCTCGAAGGCCTGGGTGGCCCGCTCGACGGTCCGCCCGTATGACAGCCGCCCGTCCTCCGCAGCCTGGAACCAGGCCTCGATGGCCCCCATGAGATCACCCTTGGGGTTGGGCACCTCGTCGGCCGTCAGGGCCTTGTCGAGGTGGGCGTGAGGCTCGGCCATGGCCGGCAGCAGCAGCCAGCCGCGGAGATCGTCGATCTCCGCGGCGTCGTCGATCTCCGCTGAGCCCGAGTCCGTGACGCTTGAAATCGTGCCGCCGGCGGGGTCGATGAACACGTCCACGTCGCTCCCGTCGGCGAGCCGGGCGTTGCGCAGCACTCTCACCTGTCCGCTCCCTGTCTCGCCGCCATCGCGAACTTGTCTATATCGCGAGCATTCGCGATGAGAAGTTCGTCAGAAAACCGCGCCGGCTCGGCGGAGGCCCTCGATCTCGTCGGTGTCGAGGCCCAACTCGGCCAGGATCTCGTCGGCGTGCTCGTTGAGCCCGGGGACGGAGGGTCGGAACTCGGGCTGGGTGGCCGAGAACCGGGGGGCCAGCCGGGACTGACGGATCC
>VXWX01000011.1 GCA_009835735.1 Acidimicrobiaceae bacterium | reverse complement strand
CGTACAGCGTCTGGGCGTCCTCGCGCACGATGTGGCTGGTGTGGACGAACACCTCCGAGCCCGGTGCGCCCGCCGCCGCGGCGGTCCTGGGCGTGGCCTGCACGCGGTAGCCGACCCCGGACACCTCCACCACCAGCTCGGCGTCGGGTGACCGCGACAGCAGCACGCCCCGCAGCGACCCGATCATCGGGCGCCGCTTCCCACCGCAGCCCGCCCGGGCCGGTCCGACGCCGCGGCGGAGGGTCCCATGCGGGCCAGGTGACACAGGGCGACGGCCACCGCGTCGGCGGCGTCCGCAGGTCGCAGCAGCTCGGTGAGCCCGAGCAGCACCCGCACCATCTCGGCGATCTCCTGCTTGTCGGCGCCACCCCAGCCCGCTACCGCTTCCTTCACCTCGTTCGGCGAGTACTCGACCACTTCGCAGCCGGCTGCGGCCGACTCAGCCATTACCACTCCAACGGCCTGCCCGACGGACATCGCCGTGGCCACGTTGCGCTGGAACAGCACCCGCTCCACCGCCACCACGTCGGGCTTGAGCTCTGAGATCAGCGAACGGACGTCGGTCTGAAGCTCTGCCAGCCGTGACGCCCGGTCCATCTCGGGGGGCGTGGTCAACACCCCGGCCGCCTCGGCCACAGGCCGGCGCCCGTGCCGGACCGCGCCGTAGCCGCAGCGCGAGAGCCCCGGGTCGATGCCCAATACGAACACATGCGCGACTCTATTGACCCACCCGGCCGAGGACGCGGATGCCGTTTAGCCGGCGAGCGACTCCATGAGGTCGTCGCCGATGTCGAAGTTGCTGTGCACGTCCTGAACGTCGTCCAGGTCGTCGATCAGGTCCATCAGCTTGAGCACCGAACGAGCGACATCGGGCTCGGTCACGGGCACCGTGCTGGTGGGCAGCATGGTCAGGTCGGCACGTTCGAAGTTGATCTCGGCCTCCCCCAGAGCGTCCCGCACTGCGCCGAGGTCGGCGGGCTCGGTGGTGACCCGCCACACGTCGCCCTCGCCCTCCAGGTCCTCGGCCCCGGCGTCGAGCACGACCATCATTAGATCGTCCTCGCTGGCTGCCGAGGACGGGACGAGCACGACGCCCTTGCGCTCGAATTGCCAAGCCACCGAGCCCGGCTCGGCCAGTGAGCCGCCGTTTCGGGTGAGAGTGCTGCGCACCTCGCTGCCGGTGCGGTTGCGGTTGTCGGTGAGACACTCGATGTAGAGGGCCACTCCGCCCGGCGCGTATCCCTCGTAGGTGACCGACTCGTAGCTGACTCCCTCGAGCTCGCCGGTGCCCCGCTTAACGGCTCGCTCGATCGTGTCGAGAGGAACCGAGTTGTCGCGGGCCTTCTGGTACATGGTTCGCAATGTCGGGTTGGCGTCGACGTCCCCGCCGCCCTGGCGGGCCGCCACCTCGACCTGTTTGATCAGCTTGGCGAACAGCTTGCCCCGCTTGGCGTCGGCCGCTCCCTTGCGGTGCTTGATCGTCGCCCACTTGCTATGGCCGCTCACGGCCCGGAGACTACTGCGCCTTGACACCCGCTCTTGTTCGCTGCGCTCACGGGCCGCTCGGGCCACGGCCTCGCAAGCTCGGCCTCTGGGTTACAAGTCGTCCAGGAAGCGGGCGTGCAGCCGGCCGTCACCGGACAACTCGGGATGGAAGGCTGCGACGGTGGCCGGGCCGGACCGGCACAGCACCGGTCGACCCTCGTGGCGGGCCAGCACCTCCACGCCGGGACCGACCCGCTCGACGGCCGGAGCGCGGATGAACACCGCGTGGAAGGGCGTCTCGAAGCCGTCGACGCCGATATCAGCCTCGAAGCTCTCGATCTGCGTGCCGTAGGCGTTGCGACGCACGGTGATGTCCACCAGCCCCAGAGCGTGCTGATCGGCTCGCCCGTCGACCACCTCCGCGGCCAGCAGGATCATCCCTGCACAGGTTCCTAGCACTCCCATTCCGCTATCGAGGCGCCCGGCGAGAGGCTCGAGCAGCCCGGAGCGTTCCAGCAACATCGACATGGTGGTCGACTCGCCGCCGGGCATGACCAGCGCGTCGACCGCAGCGAGCTGCTCAGCCGTGCGGATCTCGTCGACACGGACGCCGAGGCGCTGAAGGATGGCGGCGTGGGCGGCGAACCCCCCTTGTAGGGCGAGCACGCCGACGCGCGGCTTCACCAACCCCGTTCGGCCATCTTGGTGGTGAGGTCGGCAGTCTCGAGGCCGGCCATGGCTTCGCCGAGCCCTGCGCTGATCTTGGCCAGGATCTCCGGGTCGCGGTAGTGCGTGACCGCCTCCACGATGGCCGAGGCCATCTTGGGCGGATTGGAGCTCTTGAAGATTCCCGACCCGACGAAGGCCGCCTCGGCGCCGAGTTGCATCACCAGCGAGGCATCCGCCGGAGTGGCGATGCCGCCCGCGCAGAACAAGGGCACCGGCAGCCATCCCGTGTTGGCGATCTCCTGCACCAGCGGCAGCGGCGCCCGCAGCTGCTTGGCCCACTCGAACAACTCGGCCTCGTCTCCCGCGGCTGCAATGCGGCGCATGTCGCCCACGATCGAACGCAGGTGGCGGACGGCCTCCACAATGTTGCCCGTTCCGGCCTCTCCCTTGGATCGGATCATGCAGGCGCCCTCGCTGATGCGGCGCAGCGCCTCGCCGAGGTTGGTGGCACCGCAGACGAACGGCACCGTGAACGCCCACTTGTCGATGTGGTGAGCCTCGTCGGCGGGCGTGAGGACCTCGGACTCATCCACATAGTCCACGCCGAGGGCCTGAAGGATCTGGGCCTCGGCGAAGTGGCCGATCCGGGTCTTAGCCATGACCGGGATGCTCACCGCGGCCATGATGCTCTGGATCATCTCGGGATCGGACATCCGCGAGACACCCCCGTGGGCACGGATGTCGGAGGGCACCCGCTCGAGTGCCATGACCGAAACGGCGCCGGCGTCCTCGGCTATCCGAGCGTGCTCCGGCGTGACGACGTCCATGATCACGCCGCCCTTGAGCATTTCGGCCAGACCGCGCTTGACGAGCGTGGTGCCGGTGGCGGCGGCTGTGTCGGAACTGGGAGTGCCGGACATTGCAGCCATCCTAACTTCCCTGCTCTTGTTCGCTCCGCTCACGGGCGTCGGCCAGCAGCTGGTTGCTCTCAGCCACTGTCAACACCGTCACTTCAGCCTGCGGCCAGCGTCTGCTGGTGTTGGCCAGTAGCAGCCAGGTGGATCCCGTCGACAAGGTGAGCGGATTCCCGGCTGCGTCGGTGAAGCGATAGCCGACACGGTCCTCGGTGCGTTCCCAGACGGCTTCGTGAACCGACCCCGCCGTGAGCACGAGCGCTTGGCCGCCGCCGTAGGAGAGGGCCTGCGGCGACCGGCGGTCGGCAGCCGATCGGTCGTAGGGCATCCAAAGCACGACCACATTGGCCGGCGCGATCTCGGCCAAGCCGAAGTCGGTCTCGGTTGTGTGCAGAGTTCCGTCCTGGATGCGCACCCAGCCGCCCAGGATCGGGTCCCAGACGTGGGAGGCTTCACCGCCGTAGAGAATCGTGTAGGCCACGGTGACACCGGCTGCGTCGTCCAGGGGCGGGGAGTTCGATGAGCCGTACTCGAACAGCGCCGCCGGTGGGGTGTCGGGGATGCCGCCGGGCAGCGAGTCCGGATCTCCGCCGCCCAGGCGCTCGTAGTGGAAGTACAGGTTGTGGGGCGCGGGCCGCGAGCGGTCGCGCCTGTACGGCGCGCCCATCCTCCCGGCCCCGATGTCGATCAGGGTCCCGGATCTTGCCGCTTCGCTCATCTGCCGCCGCACGGTGCTGTTGGCGCCGGATGTGGCCAGGTACGGGGTGGCCAGGTCCTCGAGGATGTCGAAGTCGCTGGACCGGGCCGATCGCACCGGTCCGACCCGGCTGGGGATCTCGGAATGGAGCACGGCGATGAACCTGGTGAAGCCGGCCTCGACCAGCACCTCATAGACGATGTCGGCGGCCGCGAGGCCGGCCTGGGGACGATCCTTGGAATCGCCGTTGCCCACCTTCACGGCCAGCACCCGTCGCTCGGCCAGGCTCAGGTCGGTGGTCAATGAGCCCGTGAGGGGCGCGATAGGGCCGGTCACGAAGGGTTCGAGCACCCCGTCCCCAGTTGCGCCATGCCCGGAGGCGGCCGCCCCAGAGGCCGCACGCCCGGAGGATCCCCCGTAAGCGGACCCTCCCTCGGATACCCCGTCATCGGCGGCCGCCTGCTCGGACCCGGCACCCTCGGGAGCCTCACCCTCGCCAGCTCCGGGAGCCGCTTCCTCCACCGCGCCCGGCGAGCCGTCGGTCGTTCCGCTGCCAGCGGCCCCGTCGCGGACAGCAGATCCCCCTTCGCCCTCCGCGACGCCGGCCGCGCCGTCGTTGCTCTCCTGGTCATCGTCTTCGACAGTCGTGGAGGTGGACTCGCTGGAAGTCGGGGCTGATGCGGGATCGAGCGACGCGACGGTCGGCTCCGCGCCCTGCGGGCTGCCGGAGCACGCTGCGGCCAGCGTCGCTGCGGCTGCCAGCACAGCAGCCAAACGCGCCAACCTTCGGGCTCGGACGGTGCCCACCGGGCTCGCGCCGGGCCGCGCTGACATCAAATCTCTCTCAGAACGTCGATCCGTCGTAGTGTGGACGATCGGGCTCCGGCCTCGGAGGCGTCCCGTTGCGGTGCGACCATCCACAGGTGGGCGCCGGCCCGGGATGTGTCCAAGCTGGGTGCATCGGCAGCCTTTCTCAGGGCCGACGCCAGGGCCGGAGGAAAGCTCGTAAGGCGCGCCGCCTCGACGTCGACGTCGGAGACGGCATCAAAGCCGCTGACCCGGCCGGCGAGCCCAGCGGTGATCGGCCCTGCGCCGGGGAGTCTGGAGACGCTGGCCAGAACGGTGGGGAAGGAGACGCCCCGCCGGATCGCGCAGAGTTGGCGCGCCACCACCGCCTCGAGCTCCAGCCGGTCGAGGCTGGACAGTGCGCCGCGGGTTACGACCAGATGGGCCGCGGGCCGCCTGAGCCCGACGGAGGCTGCGTTGATTGCCGGGCTCTCAACGACATGGACCGAAGGCTCGTGAAATCCGTGCGTGGTGCAGGAGCCTTCGAGGAGATTCTCCAGCCGTGGATGATCACCCTCGGTGAGCGGGCCGGCCCGTAGGGTCCGGAGAGCCGCCCGGGGCGCCCTCCAGTGCAGCAGCACTGCGATCAGCAGGCCCACGGCCGCGGCCGGCGCAACCGCAACCAGTGGCGACATACCCGCCACCGCGAGGGCAGCCCAAAGAAGGGCGGAAACGGCGAGCGCAGGAGGCGCGACGAGGGCTGCGGGAGAGTACTTCAAGGG
>VXWX01000088.1 GCA_009835735.1 Acidimicrobiaceae bacterium | reverse complement strand
TCGGGAGTGCCGCTGGAGCGTCGACTTCCGGTTCATGCCGACCCCGTCCAGCGCCAGGTTGGACGACCGGGTGCGCACGCAGGCGGAGTTCGTGGCGAACGGCTGCCTGGCGGCCGGTGACGTGCCCTTCGCCGTGCTGCCTGAGGAGGCCCAGCCGACGTGGACGCAGTGGGAGGCCGCGGTCGGCGAGCACCGGGCGAGCATGGTTGCGTGAGGGCGCGTGAGGGTTCTGCCAGGGCTCTGTCATAGCCCGTCGCTATACCTGTGCCGTGCTCCGGGACTGGAGATCCGGGGCAGGGAGGAGGTGCCCGTTGAGCATGACAAGACAGGCATGACGGCCAGGACGGAACGGCACGGGCATGACAGAACAGGCATGACGGCACGGGTGGAGCCGATGGGACGGCCATGACGGCACAGGCGGGGCTGACAGGGCGCTCGATCATCGCCGGGTTCCACGGCGCTGGTTCGGGCGAGTCGGTCCGGGCGGTGGATCCTGCTTCGGGTGCTGAGCTGGATCCGGAGTTCGAGTTCGTCACCGAGGCGGCGGTGGACGCGGCTGCGGCTGCTGCGGGGGCGGCGTTCGACGTGTACCGGGAGACGTCGCCGGCTGAGCGGGCCGGGTTCCTGGAGCGGATCGCAGCCGAGCTCGACGACCGGCGGGAGGCCATCGTGGACCGGGCGTGCCTCGAGAGCGGGCTGCCTCGGGGACGGATCGAGGGTGAGCACGGGCGCACCACCGGCCAGATCCGGCTGTTCGCCCGGGAAGTTCGGCTCGGCTCCCACCAGGGGGTGCGCATCGACGAGGCCCAGCCCGACCGGGCTCCCCTACCGGGGCCGGACGTGCGCCAGCGCCATATCGGGGTGGGCCCGGTGGCGGTGTTCGGGCCCAGCAACTTCCCGCTGGCGTTCTCGGCCACCGGCGGCGACGTGGCCTCGGCGCTGGCCGCGGGCTGCCCGGTGATCGTCAAGGCCCACAACGCCCATCCGGGGACGGCTGAGCTGGCCGGGTCGGCGGTGGCCGCTGCAGTGGAGGCCTGCGGGCTGCCCGGCGGGGTGTACTCGCTGCTGTTCGGGGCGGGCCGGGTG
This sequence comes from Acidimicrobiaceae bacterium, assembly GCA_009835735.1. Lineage (GTDB taxonomy): Bacteria > Actinomycetota > Acidimicrobiia > Acidimicrobiales > Aldehydirespiratoraceae > Aldehydirespirator. The sequence continues at coordinate 4,434 of VXWX01000088.1, read as the reverse complement.
GTGGGCCAGGCCCTGGTCGCCCATCCGGCGATCAAGGCGGTCGCCTTCACCGGGTCGCAGGCGGGCGGCACCGCGCTGATGGCCACCGCCGCGGCCCGGCCGGAGCCGATCCCGGTGTACGCCGAGATGTCGAGCATCAACCCGCAGGTGGTGCTGGCAGGGGCGGCAGCCGGCGACCTGGAGGCGTTCGCGGCCGCCTACGTGGGGTCGCTGACCCTGGGCGCCGGCCAGTTCTGCACCAACCCGGGGCTGCTGTTCGCGCCCGCGCCAGCCGGCGGGCTGGTGGAGGCCATCGCCGCGGCCGTGGCCGCGCAGACCGGCCAGGTGATGCTGACCGCCGGGATCCGCGACTCCTACCACGAGGGGCTGGCCCGGCTGGAGGCGGCGGGTGCTACCCGGGTGTGTACGGGGACCGCCGGGGAGTCGGCCAACGCGCCCGCGCCGGTGCTGTTCACCGCCACCGCGGCCCAGGTGCTGGAGTCGCCCGACCTCCAGGAGGAGGTGTTCGGCTCGGCCGGGCTGGTGGCCTCCTACGAGTCGTTGGACGAGCTGCGGGCCGTGCTGGAGGCGCTGCCGGGCCAGCTCACGGCCTCGATCCACATGACGGAGTCGGACCATGCGGCCGCGGCCGGGCTGGTGCCGGTGCTGGAGCGCAAGGCGGGCCGGCTGATCGCCAACGGCTGGCCGACGGGCGTGGAGGTCAACCACGCCATGGTGCACGGCGGCCCGTTCCCGGCCACCTCCGATCCCCGCTCCACGTCGGTGGGCACGCTGGCCATCCGGCGGTTCCAGCGCCCGGTCTGCTACCAGAACTTCCCGCCCGACCTGCTCCCGGACGCGGTCCGCGACGCCAACCCCCTGTCACTGGCCCGGCGCCTCAACGGCGAGCCTCAGCTCTGAGCCGCCCGCCGACTTGAGAAGTAGACCCGGCTCATGACCAGGCCGCTCGACTCCGTCACCCCGTCGGAGGTCGACTTCTACCAACAGAACGGCTACATCCAGTACCCGTCATTCTTCAGCGCGACCGAGATCGCTCCTCTGCGCGCCGCCATCGACCACGCCGTAGCCGCCGGTCGGGACCGGATACTCGGGGCCGAAGACGGCGGACGCCATGGAGCGGACTACGAGCGCGTCTTCAACCAGATGCTCAACCTGTGGACCGACTACCCCGACGCGAGGGCCGTCACGTTCAACCCCCGCCTATCCGACACCGCTCGCCGGCTGTCCGGATCACCGCACGTGCGCCTCTACCACGACCACGCCATGGTCAAGCCGGCCGGGCAGGCCAGCCGGCAAACCCAGTGGCATCAGGACGCGCCCTTCTGGCCCATGGACCCGGTCGGATCCCTTGCGGCCTGGATCGCCGTAGACGACGTCACCACCGAGAACGGCTGCATCCAATTCGTGCCCGGCTCGCACAGATTCGGCAAGTTGGCCGACATCAACCCGTACCACCTGGAGGTCGAGGGTGAGAGCATCTGCGACCGTCTAGGGGCGATGGGCCACACGCTGGCCGACCCCGTGGCGATGGAGATGGAGGCCGGCGGAGTCACCTTTCACCACAGCTGCACCTTCCACCGCGCCGGGCCCAACCGGTCCGACCGTCCCAGACGCGCCTTCTCCATCATCTACGTCCCCGAATGGGTCCGATTCACGGGCGAATGGAACGCCGGTGATACCCCCGCCGAAGAACTGGAAGTCGGCGGCGAATGGGACCACCCCAACCACCCGATCCTTTCACCAACCTGAAGAATCCAAACGACGCGGTCAGGTTCCTCCATGGTCACTGTCTCGGGCTAAGTGCGGACGCGACGCTTTCGGGTGGGCAAGGTGATGGAGTCCGCGAACTGGTAGAGCACGGCTCCTACCAGGGTTAGGACGATTACGTAGGTAGCCGCCAGCGCGCCGAGGTCGCTCTCGCGGGCGATACCGAGCTCGGCGATGACGATCGAGAACTCTCCGTGGGCGATCAGGGCGGCCCCGGCCCGCAGCCGGCCGGGCTTGCCGATGCCGGCACGGGCGGCTGCGATCCAGCCGGAGGCGATCTTGGTGACGACGGTGACCGCCGCGATAGCCAGCGCGGCGACGGCCACGTCGGGTATGAGGCCGAGGTCCACCTTTAGCCCGAAGAACACGAAGAAAACCGCGGCGAACAGGTTGCGCAGCGGCAGCAGCAGGCCGCGGGCGTGCGAGACGATGTCGCCCGACAGCGCCACGCCCACCACGAAGGCCCCGACCGCGGTCGAGACGCCGAGTCGCCCGGCGAGTCCGGCGACCAGCAGGGTGCCGCCCAGCAGGGTCAGCAGCAGCGCCTCGCTGGACTGGCTCAAGGCGATGGCGCTGAGCCGGTCGCCCAGCAGGTAGGCCACGCCGAGCACGCCGAGCACCGCCGCCAGCGAGATGGCGACGGTGATGACGGTGCTCAACGCCGAGCCGCCGAACAGCACGCCCGACACGATCGGCAGGTACAGCACCATGGCCAGGTCCTCGATGACAAGCACGCTGAGCACGACCGACGTCTCGTGGTTGCCGATCCGGTCGAGGTCGGCCACCAGCTTGGCCACGATGCCCGACGACGAGATGTAGGTCACGCCGCCGAGGAGGACCGCAACGACCGGGTCGAAGCCGAGGATCAGCCCGGCCACGAACCCGGGGGTGAAGTTCAGGACCAGGTCGACCGCGCCGGCCAGCGTCGACCGGCGCACGTTGTTGATCAGCTCATGGGTGGAGAACTCCAGGCCCAGCATCAACAGCATCAAGATGACGCCGATCTCGGCGCCCACCTCTATGAAGTCCTCGGAGGCGTCCAGCTCGAAGAGGCTGCCCTCGCCGAGGGCCAGCCCGGCCAGCAGGTACAGCGGCAGGGCGGGCAGGCCGATCCGGCGGGCCAGGCGGGCGACGATCGCCAGCGCCAGTACGAGCGCGCCGAGCTCGATTACCAGCAGGTCGCCGCCGGTGTCCACGGGCTACGCCGATCCAGTCGATCTAGTCGGTCTAGTCGGCCGGTTGCCGCCGGTGTGCATGCGCTTGCTCTGGACTGGTCTAGCCCGGCTAGTCGGCGGGGCGCCGCAGCAGCCTGGTGGCCGCCTTGACCGCCGACGGGACGCCCACCACCACCGCGGTGTCCCCCACGTCGAGCCGATGCTCGCCGGCCGGGATGGGGATGGAGCCGGACTCGGTGACCAGGGCGACTACGCCGGCCCCGGTCCGGGTTCTCAGAGCCGCCTCGGCCAGGGTCTGCCCGGCGATCGACGACTCGGCCGCGATCTGGACCCACGAGATCACCAGGTCCTCGAGACGGTGCACGGCATCGTCTAGATGCTCGAGCACGGGACTGCCGCCCAGCAACTCGCCCAGCGTGTGGCCCTCGTCCTCGGTCAGCTGGACGCTCTCGCAGGCCCGGTCGATGTCCCGCTCGTCGTAGACCACGAGGTCGCGCCGGCCGGTCTGGTGGGCCACCACACCGACGCAGCGGCCGGCGTCTGTCTGCAGATCGAAACGGATCCCCACTCCGGGCAGGTCGGTCTCGGTCACCTTCCTCACTGGAACCCCCTCTCACTCATGAGTCGCTCACGAGGCTGTGTTCTGCCGTGTACGGGTGTGTACGGCGTGTTCTGGTTCGACGATACCCAGACCGGCCCGGGCGAGTATTCCCGCTCTTGTTCGCTGCGCTCACGGGCCGCTCGGGCCACGGCCTCACCCGCATGGACCGGTTCGCTCGCCTGCCGTTCGGCCCCTTAGGGCTGCCAGAGGAGGGTGTCGGGCATGAACTGGCTCCAGGCGAACCAGAACGCCTGATGGCCCTCGATCTCGTTGCCGGCCGAGTCGACGGCCCGCACGCCGCCGCCGTCGAGGCGGAGGGTCACCCCGGCCAGCTCGACGCTGCCGCCGGCTTGGAGGGCGGCCGCCGCGGCGGCAACCGGGAAGGCCACCGGCGTGCCGTCGTCCAGCACCACGCCGAAGACCTGGTCGTGGACGCCGAGGGTGCCGTCCATGTCGCCGATCGGGAAGATGGGCCCGTCGTCGTCGCGGCCCCGCAGCGGGTCGAGCGGGTAGCGGCGGCCGATCCCGCCGTCCTCGGCGATGATGGTGGTGTCGGGGTGGGCCGCCTTCCACTCGCCCCAGGTGGTGGTGACCACGGTGGCCTGGTTGAGGACCACTCCCCGCTCTCGCAGCGGCCCCGAGAGCGCCTCGCCGGTGAAGGTGTCGAACACCGACTTGGTGACCAGGTCGTACATCACCTTGTTGGACCTCGCCAGCAGGCCCGACGTGCGCAGGATGGGAGTCTCGACGCCGGCGGGCACGTCGTCGGTGAAGTAGGCCTGGGCCGAGCCGCACAGCGTGCAGTACGGCATGCCGATGCGGCGCCCGCCGAGCGTGTCGTTCACCATCTCGTGGATCTCCATGATGTGGCGGGGGTAGGCCCGGGCCTCG
>VXWX01000074.1 GCA_009835735.1 Acidimicrobiaceae bacterium | reverse complement strand
TCCTTGCGCTGGTCGAAGCTCCAGCCTGAGATGGCAGCCATCCCGAGGATCACGACGGCGACGCCCGCCAGCACCACCCTTCCCCACCCGATGCGAGCCGTCAGGGGATGCAATGGTGAATGAGGCGCCAGCGAGACCCACCAGAACGATCCGGCCGACGCCAGCAGGGCCCCTGCCAGCGCAACGTACACGCCCGCGCCGGCGCTGTACGAGGCCGCGGCGTCCGCGGCCGACGCCAGCACGTAGCAGGCCATCATCACCAGCAGCGCCAATGAGCTGATCAGCGAGCCGTCGGCTGTCAACCAGCGCGGGCCCCGTCCGGGCCCGAGCAACGTCATAAGCGCCGCGCCCACCACCAGCAGGCCGAGCCCGAGGGCCATGTAACCGAACCACGAGCCGCCGGACGCCTCGAGACCGCTGAATGACTGCTGGGCCAGATCCTCGTCGGCGCGCCTGCCGTAGGCGCTGAACAGACCGGCGCCGCTGGTCCAGGTTAGGAAGACCGAGACGACCGCCAGCACGCCGCCGGCGGCCGCGATCCCCATGGGGAGCCGCTCCTTGGCCGTCACGCGTGCGAATCGGCCCTCCGACGCGTCCGCGCCGGCGCCCTCGCCGGTGGTCAGGAGCCTCTCGGGATCGCGGCGGTGGGCCCAGGCGAGGCGCACGCGGCGGATCAGGCCCGCACTGTCGGTGTCCTCGGGCTGGGAGATGCGGTCGAGCACGACCGCCACGAGGAAGAACGCGAGGCCGCTGGCCATGCCCTTGGGAATGTCCTGGGTGGTGATGGCCTGGAACAGCACCCGTCCCAGTCCGCCCGCGCCCATGATGGCGGCAATGCCGAGCATCGAGACGGCCAGCAGCAGCGTCTGGTTGATCCCGGTGGCGATGGCGGGGCGGGCGAGGGGCAGCTGCACGTCGAGCAGCACCCTCCACTCGGGCGCTCCGTAGGCCCGGCTCGCCTCCACCACATCGCCCGGCACTTGCCGGATGCCCAGATTGGTCAGACGCACCAGCGGTGGCAGCGCGAACGTCATCGTCACCATGGTGGCCGGCACCACGCCGACGCCGAAGAAGAAGATGAACGGCAGCATGTAGACGAACGAGGGGATCACCTGCATGCCGTCCAGCAGCGGCCGCACCACTCGCCAGGTGGAATCGGTTCGCCCGCAGGCGACGCCGAGAGGTATCCCGACTATCACGCACAGCAGCACGGCGACGCCCACGAAGCCGATGGTGCGGGCCGTCTCCAGCCAGTAGTTGTTGCCGAGAATCCCGCAGAGGCTCAGTGCCCCGGCCGCGAAGGCGCCGACCCTGACGTTGCGGGTAAGGGTGCCGATGACGAAGAAGGCGATCGCGACCACCACCCACGGGAGCGGCTCCAGGATGTCCTCGACGACGAGGTTGATTAGGTTCTCGAACGGCCACTCGACGATCGCGAGCAACCAGTCGAGCCTCACCGCTATCCAGTCCACAGCCTGGTCGGCCCAGGCCCCCACCGGGATCAGGAACTGCTCGGTGACCTGGTTGTCGAAGAAACCCGGGCGCAGAGCTTCGTCGCTCTGCTGTTGTGCCAGCACTCTCACGTCACGACCTCATGCTCTTGCTGCCGATCGCCTTGCCCGTCGCTCTCCGCCGACACCCCTTCGGCCACGTCGTCGGCGTAGATCTTGGCTCGTCGGAACTCCTTGAGCACCCCGGCCGCGGTCGATGCCAGCGTCAAGCCGCCGGCGATGGCGAGGAAGGATCCCACACCGCTCAGATAGGTTCCCTCCGCGGTCGTCTCGGCCGAGCGGATGTGGGTGAAGATCCAGCCGACGCCCACGCAAGCCGCGCCGGCGCCGATTCCGGCTGTGATCGCGCTCCATCGCCACTGCCGGTGCTCGTCACGGCCGAACACACCGGCGGCGGGCAGCACGGCCACCACTCCCGCAAGACCCGCTATGAGCACCCAGATGCCCAGCCCGGGACCGTCGCTGTTCACCCCGTCGGTGATGATGCGGTCGTCGGGTTCCAGCTGCGTGAGCAGAGCCGACATCTGCGACTGGATCACGCCGGCCTGCTCGGGGTTCGCCTCCGCGCTCGCCGTCAGCTCGTCGAGCTGCACCTGGGTCTCAGGCGAGATGATCAGTCTCGTCCGCTCGTCGAAGCTCCACACCGAGAAGGCTCCGACCGCGAAGACGGCGACCACGAACCACGCGCCTGCGACCCGGCCCCAGCCAATCCGGGCGCTGAGCGGACGATCGGGCGCATGAGGGGCCAGCCGGATCCAGACCACCGAGCCGGCCGATGCCACCAACCCCCCGATCAGGGCTACCCAGGGTCCGATGCCGGCGCTGTAGCCGGTAGAGAGATCCGAGGGCGCGGCCAGCAGGTAGGCGGCCATCATCACCAGCATCGCCAGCGATGCGACGGTCGCCCCGTCGGCCGTGAACCACCGGGGGCCGCGGCCCGGCGTCACCATCGTCGTGACCGCGGCGGCAACCACTACCAGCCCCAAGCCGAGCAGGACGAACCCGAACCACGAGCCCCCTGAAGCCGACAGCCCGTTGAAGGACTCGCCGGGCCGGTACTCGTCGAGGGTTCGGCCATAGGCGCTGAGGAACCCGGCGCCGCTGTTCCAGGTCAAGAACACCGACACGATGGCGATGATTCCGCCGGCGCCGGCGACCATCATGGACCGGCGCTCGGCCGCCGTGAGGGGGGCGATCTCACCCTGAACCTGCGGTGCCTCGTCGGCGACCGCCGTCGCCCGGGCGCTGTCGGGAATCAGCACCTCGGGATCGCGGCGATGGGCCCAGGCCCGCCGGATACGACGGAGCAATCCGCCCTCGGCGCCCTCCGGTTGTGAGATCCGGTCGAACACCACCGCCACCAGGTAGAACGCGAGGCCGGAGTTTGCCCCCAGGGCAACTTCCTGGCGGCTGATGGCCTGGAACAGTTCCGAACCCAAGCCGGTGGCGCCCATGATCGCAGCGATGACCAGCATCGACATTGCCAGCAGCAGCGTCTGGTTGATCCCCGTCATGATGGCGGCCCGGGAGAGGGGCAACTGCACATCGACCAGCACCCTCCACTCGGGCGCGCCGTAGGCCCGGCTGGCCTCCACAACGTCCGCGGGCACTTGCCGGATACCCAGATTGGTGAGGCGCACCACCGGGGGCAGGGCGAAGAACATGGTGACGATGGTGGCCCCCACGTTGCCGAGACCGAAGAGCGCGATGAACGGCAGGATGTAGGCGAAGGCATGGACAACCTGCATGGCGTCGAGCACGGGTCTCACCCCGCTCCAGACGGCGTCGAAGCGGCCGCAGGCAACGCCGACCGGCACTCCGATGATCACGCAAAGGAAGACGGCCACGCTCACGAAGCCGATGGTCTCGATCGTGGCCTGCCAGAAGCCGTCCCCCAGGAAGCCGCAGGCCCCTATGCCGATGCCCGCGAACACCCCGACCTTGATGTTGCGCGCCAGCGAGCCGATCACGAAGAAGGCCACCGCGATCCAGAACCACGGGACGTTCTCCATGATGTCTCGAACGAGCAGCTCGTTCAGCGTCGAGAAGGGCCACTTGATGGCGCTCAGCAGCCACTTCAGGTCTGAGGCAATCCAGTCGAACGCCTGATCCATCCAGTCGCCGAATGGAACGAGGAACTTGTCTAGAACGAGGTTGTCAGAGAACCCGACGTCAGAGAGCGCGGTACTGCCGTCTGACTGGGCGAGGAGCCTCACATGAACACCTCTCGCTCGAAGTCGTCGATGAGGTGCTCGACCCGGCCCATCTCCTCCATGATGTGGCGGGGGTCGAGGTTGCCCACCAGGTTCCCCGAATCGTCGCAGACCGCGATCGGAAGGCCGCGGCCGGCGGCCGCATAGACCGTGTTCAAGCAGTCCTCGGGACCGCAGCGGTCGAAGTCGGTTCGCAGGGCCGGGCCAAGGTCGGTGGTGCCCATGTTGGCGGCCCGTATGCCGTCATCGGCGGTTAGCAAGTGGCTCGGGGCTCCAGCAGAATCCAACACGAAGGCCCCCGAGCGCTCACCGAGCGTGCCGAGCGCCTCGGCCAAAGTAGCCCCGGCTGAGACTGGTGCAGGCTGCTGCATGATCTCGTGAACCTGGATGACGCGGCCCTGGTCGACGTCCTGCACGAACTCGGCGACATATCCGGTCGCGGGCTCGGTGAGGATCTCTTCGGGTGTGCCGATCTGCACCACCGCGCCGTCCTTCATGATGCACACCCGGTCGCCGATGCGCAGCGCCTCGTTGAGGTCGTGGGTTATGAACAGGATCGTCTTGTGCAGATCGTCCTGGATCTCCATCATCTCGTCCTGCATCTGCCGGCGGATGAGGGGATCGAGGGCGCTGAAGGCCTCATCCATCAGCAGGATGTCGGGATCAGAGGCCAGGCCCCGGGCCAAGCCGACGCGCTGCTGCATGCCGCCCGACAGCTCCGAGGGATAGCTCTGGGCGTAGGTACCCAAACCGACCAGCGACAGCGCCCGCATCGCGGCGTCCTCCCGGGCCTTCTTGTCCACGCCCTGGACCTTGAGGCCGTAGCTCACGTTGTCGATCACCTTGCGGTGGGGGAACAGCGCGAAGTGCTGGAACACCATTCCCATGTACTGCCGGCGGAAGGCTTGCAAGTCCCGGCCCTCGAGCGCCTGGACATCGGTGCTGTCTACCGTCACCGAGCCGAAGGTGATGTCGTGGAGCTGGTTGACAGTGCGCAGTGCTGTGGACTTACCCGACCCCGACAGACCCATCACGACGAATATCTCGCCCTTGTTGACCGAGAAGGAGACGTTGTCGAGGCCGACCACATGGCCGGTCTCCGCCTGCACCCTGTTCTTGTTCATCCCCGAGCGAGCCAAGTCGAAGGCCCGGCCCCGCGGCTGAGGTCCGAATATCTTGTAGACCTCTTCGAGAACGATGATTTCCTCGCCCATCTCTACCATGCAGGACTCCTTCCCGAAGTCGACCACCCGATACCGTAGTACGTGCTGCCCGACCGTGGCGCTTCATCGCCGGCAGCTCCCCGAGCAGTTCTGAAGATCCTGGAACACAGATGCCCGAAGATGCGACCGCAGTCCCCAAGCACCAGTCCCTCGACGACGAGACCGCCGCGGCGCTGACCCTCTACAACACCTACCTCGTGGCCGATCGCGAGCAGCAGGCCCACGAGCGCGCCCTGAAGAAGGCCGAGAAGGCGAAGGACGACGCGGCCGCAGCCGTGCGCAAGCTGAACGACCGCAAGGCCCCTGCCGCCGAGACGGCCAAGGCCGAGGCCAGGTATCGCGAGGCGGCCGAAGTGCTCCAGCGTCTACGCGGCGGCGACACCGCGGCTCCAGACGCCGCAGACGACGATTCCGGAGACGACACCGAGGACGACACGGCAGTAGAGAGCAGCGCTGAGGACGCTGCCAGCGACGAGGACACCGCAGGCGAGCAATCCGAGAGCGCTGCCACCGAAGACACCCCCGAGAACACCGACGAACAAGCCGAAGACACCGCCACCGAAGACACCGCCAGCGAAGACGCCGA
>VXWX01000106.1 GCA_009835735.1 Acidimicrobiaceae bacterium | reverse complement strand
TCTATGCGCTCGCGATCTTCGGTCGCGTCCTGCTGAGCTGGTTCCCGCTCAACCCTCACGGCGCGATGGCCACGATGGCCGGCTTCCTCTACACGGTGACCGACCCGGTCATGAAGCCGGTACGCCGCATGCTGCCCGCGGCGCGGTTCGGTGGCCTGGCGCTCGACTTCTCACCGGTGATCGTGATCTTCGGAATCTTCTTTCTCCAGAGGATGCTCAGAGCGTTCGGAATCTGCTAGTAAACCGGCCAGAATCCACCGGGATTCCCGCTCCTGTTCGCTGCGACCTGAGGGCCGCTCGGCCCTGGGCATCCACCATCCGAGATGGTGCCCGTGGCATCATCGCCCGCATGAACGCACTCAGCGACCTCGCCGCCGAGGTCAAGTTTCGCGAGCGGATGCGCGGCTACGACTACGAAGAAGTGGACGACTACGTCAAGACGGTCAACCGCGTGGCAGCTCAGGCCCGAGATCGGATCGCAGAACTCGAACATCGCCTGGCCCAGATCGAATCCCAGGACGGCAACGATGAGGGAGTCACGGAGATCCGCGAGACGCTGCTGCGTACGCTGGTCCTGGCGCAGCGCACCGCCGATTCGGCCGTTTCGGAAGCACGATCCGAAGCGCAATCGATAACCGATTCCGCCAAGGAGCGCGCCGCCAAGACGGTCTCCGAAGCCGAGACAGCGGCCAACGAGCGCCTGCGCTCCGCGGAGGAGCGCGCCGCCCGGATGCTGTCGGAGTCCGAGGAGAACGGACAGATCATCATCGCTGAGGCGAAGCGGACGGCGGCGACCGAACTGGCCTCCGAACGGGAACAGGCCCAGGAGGAGTTGCGGGATCTCGAGACGACCAGGGGCGATTTGGAGTCGGTCGTGGCCGAGATCCAGGCCAGGCTCGACAACGAGCGGGACATGCTCCGGAGCCTCGCGGTCTCGTTCCAGTCCTTCGTCGAGAAGTTCGAGCCGACCACCGAGATCGAAGTATCCACGGACGAGGAACCCACAGACGAGGAATCCACAGACGAGGAGGACGCGGCCGCGGAGGCTCCGCAGGCCGAAGAGGGGCCCGCTCTCGAATTCCTGCCGGCGGAGGAGGAAACCGCTCACGAGCCTGGAGGCGCCCTAGAGGATGTCCCGGCCTCGGACGCCGTTGACGCCGACAGCGTGCCTGAGGTACCTGTGGTCGGGTGGGACGAAGAGGACGGAGGGGTCGGGCACGACCCACCGGACGACCGCGAGGCACCGGAGAACGACCACACCTCGCCGGATGTGGTCCGCTTGCAGTCCTCGTCCGGCGGCAACGGAGCCTCCCACACCGAACGAGACGATGCGCACAACGGCGACGAGGCCGCTTCGGCCGGACCGGCGACCATGCCCTTCGGAGTTGACAGCCCGGAACTCTTCGACATGGATGCTGAGGAGGACGACGAGTTCATCGAACAACTGCGGCAGGTCGTCAGCAGCGATGCGACGTTGCCCGACAAGGACGCCGCCATGGCTGCCTTCTTCGATCACGACGAGGGGGCCGGGGCCTAGCGGCCCGTGAGGGCGGCGACATGGCCAAGTCCAAGAGCACGAAATCAGCGGGGTCCGGCTCCAAGAAGGCGGCCAAGCCGCGCTTCAACCAGAAGTTCCTGGACGAGATGCGCCGCAAGCTGCTCAAGGAGCGGGCCAAGTACCTGCACTCGGCTGAGGAGTACCAGGCTGAAGCGGAGTCGCTGCTGGCGACGCGCGAGCCCGGCGACGTGCAGTTCGACGAAGAGGGGGGCGAGGGCACCACTGTCGCGGTCGAGCGCGAGCGCGACCTCGCCCTGTCGAGTCAAGCCCGCCACACCGTGAGCCAGATCGATGCCGCCCTGGAGCGCATCGAGAACGGCACCTACGGCTACTGCATCACATCGGGTGCGCCGATTCCGATCGCCCGCCTCCGGGCCATCCCCTGGGCCGCCGAGCGCGTTGAGGTTAAGGCGGGCGGCCTCGGTCGCCGTTAGAGCCCGGACCCGTGACCGAGAGCACGGGCCCGACCCGCCAGCATGTTGTCCGGGCGGTTGTGGCGGCTTCGTTGGTGGTCGGAGCCGATCAACTCACCAAGTGGTGGGCTCTGGAGGCCCTCAACGACGGCCGTGTCATCGATCTGGTGTGGACGTTGCGTCTGCGCCTCGTCTTCAACACCGGCGCAGCCTTCAGCAGCTTCCAGGGACTCGGGCCATTGCTCGGAATCGCCGCGGTGGCGATCGCAGCAGTACTGCTGCTCAACCGGAGGCTGGTAGCCGACCGGTGGTCGGCCACCGCAGCCGGCTGCATCGCCGGGGGAGCGCTCGGCAACCTCGCCGACCGACTCTTCCGGTCCAGCGGCGGGTTCCTGGACGGCGCGGTGGTCGACTTCATAGACGTCCAATGGTGGCCGGTGTGGAACGTGGCAGACATGGGGGTCGTGCTGGGGGGTGTGGCGCTGGTCTGGCATGCCTACCGGCGAGCGAGATGAGTCCTGCGGGAGAAACCGTCGGAAGCGCTCTCGACGGCCTAAGGCTCGACAGGGCGGTGGCACTGGTGGCCGACGTGAGTCGCTCAGCGGCGGCCCGGCTGGTAGCCGAGGGCGGTGTGCGCCTCGATGGAGCGGTCATCACCTCCGGTGCTCGCCGCGTCGCGGCCGGCGAGGCGCTGGCGGTGGACATCCAGTTGCGGGGCGATCCTGTCCCGCAACCCGATGCCGAGGTGGACTTCACGCCGGTCTACGAGGATCCCCACGTGATCGTGGTGGACAAGCCCGCCGGTCTGGTCGTGCATCCCGGCGCGGGGCACGACCGAGGCACCCTCGTCAACGGACTGCTGGCTCGCTATCCGGAGATCGCAGAGGTCGGCGACCCCTACCGGCCCGGGATCGTGCACCGGCTCGATCGAGGCACGTCCGGGCTCCTGGTGGTGGCCCGCACCGACCGGGCCCACCGGTCTCTGGTCGAGCAGATGCGATGCCATGATCCTGAGCGTCTCTACTCTGCGCTGGTTCGGGGGCACCCTCAGGCCTCTGCTGGGGTCGTCGACGCTCCCGTAGGCCGGTCGAGCCGCAACCCGATGCGCATGACCGTGACCGACCGGGGCCGCCCGGCCCGAACCCATTACGAGGTTGAGCAGCGCTACCTCGAGCCGGCGCAGGTCTGCTTGCTCACCTGCCGGCTGGAGACCGGTCGCACTCACCAGATCAGGGTCCATCTCCAGGCCATCGGCCATCATGTGGTCGGCGATCCGACCTACGGCGCGGGACGCGGCGGCGACACTCTCGGCCTGTCGCGGCCGTTCCTGCATGCTCGTTCCCTGTCGTTCAGCCATCCCGTCGGCGGGCAGACGGTGCGAGCGGAGTCGCCCCTTCCCCCCGACCTGGCCGACCTTCTCGACTCCCTGAGCTAGCTCGAACTGCCGAACCATCCGTCGTGCAGCCGGCCGTAGACGCCGCTCTCGACGAGGTCGAGCAGCGCGAGGTTTACTCGCTCGCGCAACTCGGCGTCCTGCTCGCTCAGCATCAGTCCGTACTGGACCCGCTGGAAGTCCGACCCGACGGTTATCACTTCGCCGGCACCCTCACGGGCTGCGTGGTACTGGAGAACCGGAGCGTCGAACACGACCGCTTCAACCTCGCCCTCCGACAGCAGCCGGTAGGCGTCGTCGACGCGGTCCACAACAACCGGCCCCACCCCGATCGAGGGCAGGTACGACTCTCCGGCAGAGTGGACCACGGTGGCGACCCGGCGACCAAGGAGGTCGTCTGGACCCGAGATCTCGGATCGCAACTCATTGACCGCCAGCGAGGAGGCGATGGACGCCGTAAAGCTGGCGAACACGAGCGTGCCCAGCGCGATCCAGATGAGAGCCAGCACCCGGCCCCTGGTGCCGCGGGCCACCTTGTCTCCGTACCCGACGGTGCTCATAGTCACGACCGACCAGTAGAAGGAGTCCCAGATGCCCTTGCGGTAGGGGACCGCGAAGTCGGGATTGTGCCGGCGCTCCAGCCACCAGATCATGTGAGCGGCAACCAGAACAGCGACCCCGAACACGACCAGCAGCCAGGGCAGGTCCGACGACGCGATGGCGTTGAGAAACGACAGGATCCGGTCGCCCAGGCCTCGAGAGTCGTCGTTGGTGGTCAGGATGGTCAGACCTGAGTCGAGGACAGGCACGGAGAAGTCGGCGACCTCCTCACGCGCCCCGGTGATCGCGACCCCGCCCAGCCCGAGCTGCGCGACGCCGCGGGTGATGTCGTCGATCTGCTTGGCGACCGTGTCGACGGCATGGATCTCCACTTCCATGCCGAGCTGCGCTCCAACCAGGCGCACGAGCTCCACCTCGAAGCCGCTGTACGCACGGTCCTCGTAGATCACGAAGGGAGGCAGCGGGCGGGCTGCCACCCTGAGCGTTCCTGACGCAGCGGCGTCACCGGCCGCGTCCTTGAGGGCGACCGCATCGGGGTCGGCGGTCTCTATCCAGCGGCTGACCGCGGCCAGGTTGGCATCGATCCACTCTTCGGCGTGTCGCCGGATGTCCTGGGGATCGCCGCCGAGTTGCACCATGCGGACGTTCTGAGCAGAGATGTCCTCCAGCGGGATCACCACTTGATCCAGCAGCCGCTGCACCGATGGGTTGGCGTCCAGGAAGTCGGAATTGGCCACCACCCTTATGTCGTTGGGTGGCCAGCCGGTCTGGCAGGGATCGTTCGCGCACCCGTCTATCCCGGCGATGGCGGTGCGCTCCAGCGCAGAGGCCTGGTCGGCGGGCAAAGATGGGAACGGCACCTCGAGCCACACTGCATCGCGGCCGGGGACCATCACGCCGACCGTCCAATTGGGAGTCCACGTGTAGTAGAGCACGGGCTGGCCGGCGCGGTGGCGGGCCAGGGTCTCGGTGATGAGGGGGGAGTAGTCGCCCTGCACGTGCTCCACGGTCCCCGTGAGCCCGTAGGCGCTCAGGTGATGGTCGATCGTCGCCGCGCACGACCACCCGACCTCGCACCCGACCAGGTCGGCCAGGCCGTCGCCGTCATGGTCGAACAGCCCGGCAACAGCCGGGTCGGCAAGATCGCCGAGGTTAGTGATGCCGTACGCCTCGGCGGTGGCCGCGTCGATGAAGTAACCCTGGAGGGCGCCGTCGTCGACCTGCGTGCCGACAACCTCGACCGAGTCGACCCCCTCGATGTAGGAGTCGTGCAGCGGGAACCACCCGCTGGCCCAGAGGTCTACCTCCCCCGCGGCGACCGCCGCGTAGAACTCGGGGTTGACCATTGTCACCGGGCCCTCCACCCTGTAGCCGAGCCTCTCCAACAGGAGCCCGTACACCTCTGCCTGGAACCACCCGGTGTCCCATGTGGGCCGGGCCATACGGACGACCCGCTCGTCGTCGGTCCCCGATGCGGTGCCGGCCGTGACGAACAGCGCTAATACAGCGGCCACTGCGACCAGAACGGCTATATGGACTCGGCGCATCGACGGCATCCGGGATAGGGGCGTGGACCAACAGTAGTAGCAGCCGCGCCGAACCTCCCCGGAAACCGCTGGCGCGTGGAAACGGTTCCAACTAGTGTCCGGTTCGGCCTGGGATTGCGCTGGCCCGCTCGCAAAGTGTTTCTGGTGTGTCCAGGCCT
>VXWX01000006.1 GCA_009835735.1 Acidimicrobiaceae bacterium | reverse complement strand
CGGGGATCTCGATCGGGGCCATGATCCGGTTGCGCAGCTCGCGGTTGACGGCGGTATCGCCGGTGGCCCGGTCGGCCCAGGCGTCCATCGTCCACTCCACCATCGACAGGACGATCACGGCTAGGCCGAGCACGAACACCATCGGGTGCAGCACCAGACCAACGGCCGCCGCGCCGACCCCGAAGGAGGCGACCACCGGCCAGAAGCTCGCGGTGACGGGCTGGTCGGTCAGTACCTCGGCCAGATTCTGAAGATGGGCCTGGGCCGCGGCGTCGGCATCGCGGAACGACACCAGCACGAGGCTGATGGTCAGCGAGACGCCGGCCAGGGCCACCAGGACGCCGTAGCCGATGTGGTCGCCCACACCGCCCTTCCATCCCAGCGACAAGGGTCCGACGTGATTGCCGCCGGTGGTGTAGCCGTAGACCAGCGCGGCGGCACAGAAGGCTGCGAACAATCCGAAGAAGAACTTGAATCCGGTAGTGAACACGCTGGGCCTACTTCGTTATGAAGATGACGTACCAGACCAGGAAGTAGCACAGCACGCACATGTGCCAGTAGGCGCCCGCAGCCTGCACTCCGTGAGCCAAGTCCCGCCCGAAGGGGCCCATCAGCGAGCGGATGGTGGTGACGGCCAGCATCGCCATCCCGGAGATCAGCATGGCGATGAATGAGCCGGTGACCACGTAGAACAGCAACTCGGCCCGACCGCCGTCGATAGCGAAGGCGGTGTCCTGGTACACGAACCAGAACTGGTTGATCACCGCCGCCCCGAACATCAAGGTGACGCCGAGCGCGATGAACCCGTGGGGCCGGTCCTCGTCCCGGGCAGCCTGGACAGCCCACTGCACGGTCACCATCGACAGCACCAGCGTCATCATCATCATCCCAGCCGGGCCGAGTTCGACGCTGCCCTCCGGGAACCACTCCTGGCCGGTGGCCCGAGACATCTGGCGCTGCTGGACGTACACCGCGACCAGCGCGGCAAAGGCCATGAAGACAGCGCCGGTAGCGAGCAGGGCACCCACGACGACGGTGCGAGGCCGGGTCGCCTCCGCGGCGGGCAGCGCCGTCGTTCTCATGTCGCGTCGCCCTCTGCCACGAGGGGAGCCCGCAGAGCGGAGACTGCTCCGAGGGCGGCCGCGGCTGCGCCTACGGCCACGAGGATGGATCCGGCGAAGGCCACCACGTTCAGTACGGCGCTGCCGTCGAGCGAGAGGGCCATGAGGTCGGGGGCATCGGCGAGGAATCCCGAGATGAGGTCGGACAGGACCAGCAGCCCGCCGCCGCCCAGCAGCAGCGCGACCGCCCCCCGGCCGACAACCACCGAGAGCGGGCCGATCAGCAGTTCGTGCGACCAGTTCCGTGCCGCGACAACGCCGGCGATGAGGCCCGCAACGACGACGCCGTGGAACACAGCCCAGGTGGCGGTGGTCTCGAGCAGATCAAGCGGCTCGATCACTCGCAGAGCACCCACCAGAGCGGCCGCGCCCAAGAGCTTCAGGGCCGCGCCCGCGCCCAGCATCCTGACGTCGAGGAGCCGGTCCGGCGTCTTGGTGCCCCGCAGCACCAGCTCCGCCGCACCGCCGGCCAGCGCCACCAGCGGCAAGACCGCGGCCAGGCCGAAAGCCACGTAGACCAGCCCGTCGCGGAGGTCCTGGGGGGCGGTGAAGTAGTCCTGCGACCAGCCGCCCACGGCCAGCAGTCCGAACAACCCCACGATCACGGTGATGGCCTCCGGGCGGCTGGAGCGGGCTCCGACGGTGGCACCAACGGCCTCGACCGCGATGCCGAGCACCGGCACGGCCATGATGTAGACGGCGGGCTGCTCCACCAGCCAGTCGAGCTGCAGCCATATGTCGGGACTCTCGGCCCGACCGAAGGCGATGGCCGGCCTGCCCCGCAAGTCGGCATAGATCACCACGATGTTGGCGACCGCGACGGGCAGCGTGAACAGCCAGACCGCGGCGGCCACGAGCATCGACCACGAGAAGGGGGGCACGTCCAGCAGGCTCATGCCCGTCTGCCGCAACGAGATCACGGTGGTGGCCACGGTCACCGCGCCGAGCAGCAGCGCCACGATCACCATGCCGGTGCCGAGCAGGGTGAGCGCCATGGCGTCGCTCTCGTTGCCGGTCACGCCGTCGATGGCGCCCCAGCCCCCGCCGGCGAACACCGACACCACGATGATCACCGCACCGATAAGCCACGACCAGAACGACGCCAGCGCAGCCCGGGGGAAGGCAACATTGCCGGCACCGACCTGCGACGGCACCACGGCCAGGGCCACGCCCAGCAGCAGCGGCATCACCACGAGCAACATGAAGGACATCCGGTACAGGGTCCACATGCGGAAGTAGGCGTTGAATCCGCCGAACAGGTCCCAGGGAGCGACGGCCTCGGTTCGCCCGAGCGAAAGCAGCACTCCGACCACCGAGGTGCCCACGCCCAGCAGCAGCGACGTCAACACGAACAACCGGCCGACGGTGGCCGCGTCGCTGGTGACGAAGGGCTGGGCCAGGATGCTGGGTGCCGCGGCCACCTCGTCAGAGGATTCCGGCGCGGCTACGCCACCGGCGCCGGAGGCAGCCTCGGAGTCCGCGATCGCCGGTTCGGTCAGCGTCATCGGGAGGCGATGCTATCCATCACAGGCCGTTGCGGATCAGCACATCGGCGGCGACGGCTCCGAAGAGCAGCACGACGTAGGCGTTGGACCAGTTGAACAACCGCATCGCCCGGGCCGGATCGGGGCGGCGCAGCACATCGAGGGCCAGGCCGCCGAAACCGGCCCCGCCGGCGACGGCGGCCGCCAGGTAGAGGACGCCCATCTGGGCCACCGGCACGAGCAGCAGCGAGAAGGCCACCAGTACGACCGTGTAGGCGACGATGCGGCGAGCGGTGGCCCGCAGTCCGGCCACCGCTGGCAGCATGGGAACGTCGGCGGTCTGATAGTCGCTGCGGTAGCGGATGGCCAGGGCCCAGAAGTGGGGCGGCGTCCAGTAGAAGATCACCGCGAACAGCACCACCGGCGGCCAGTCGAGCGAGCCGGTGACCGCGGTCCAGCCCACCAGGGTCGGCACGGCTCCGGCCGCGCCGCCGATCACGATGTTGCGGATGGATGTGCGCTTGAGCCACAGCGAGTAGACGAACACGTAGAACGCGGCCGCAGCCGTGGCCAGCACGGCCGACAGCAGGTTCACGAAGGCCCACAGCCACACGAAGGAACCCACGGTGAGGGCAACCGCGAACACCACCGCCTCGGTAGGACGGACTGCGCCCGTGACCAGGGGCCGGTTGCGGGTCCGGTGCATGAGCCGGTCGATGTCGCGGTCGACGTACATGTTCAGCGCGTTGGCGCCGCCCGCGGCCAGCGCCCCACCCACCACCGTGGCTGCGATCAGCCACAAAGACGGCAGGCCCTGGGCGGCCAGAATCATCGATGGGACGGTGGTGACCAGCAGCAATTCGATGATGCGGGGCTTTGTCAGAGCCACGAAGGCCGCGGCACGGGCTCGGCGAGGCGCGCGTACCCCGCCGGTCACGGTTCCGGTCACGCCCGGAAGGCTAGGACATTGAGAGGCCCATACGACAGCCAGCGGGTCGAATCTCACGCCATTCATTTGGCCGTACCATCGATGTGTGGCACCGCATGCCTACACCCGGCTCACTCGCTTCGCCCTGTGGGCGCTCACAGCGATAGTCGTGACCGGTGTAGCCGTCCGCCTTACGGGGTCGGGTCTGGGCTGTGAGGACTGGCCTACCTGCTCAGAGGACCGCTTCGTGGCCGACCTCGAATACCACGCCCTCGTGGAGTTCGTGAACCGGCTCTTCACCGGTGTTGTCGCGATCGCGGTGATCGCGGCCGTGCTCGGCTCCTGGAGGCGCCGACCCCGGCGAACCGACCTCATCGTGTTGTCTCTGGGCCTGGTGGCGGGGGTGCTGGCCCAGGTCGGGCTAGGAGCGCTGCTGGTATTGAGCGAACTCGATCCCCGCTTCACCATGGGGCACTTCCTGCTGTCGATGGTGCTGCTCTGGAACGCGGCCGTGCTCGACACCAGAGCCCGCAATGACATCGAAGCGGGCGCCGGTGGACGGCCGCCCGACGGAACGACCCGGCTCATGCAGTGGGCCGTGCTGGTGGTGGGCGGGGCGCTGCTAGTGACCGGCACCCTGGTAACCGGGGCGGGACCCCATGCCGGCGACAGCCGGGCCGAGCGGCTCCCGCTGCTGGTGCGCGAGGTCGCCCGAGTCCACAGCATCGTCGCGCTGGCCCTGCTAGGGATGGTGGTGTGGACGTGGTGGCGGCTGCGGGCATCGAGCTCGGGGGGGCACGTCCGGATGGGACGGATCGCGGCGCTCCTCGTCGTGCAGGGCGCCATCGGCTACACGCAGTACTTCACCGGCGTGCCCGTGCTGCTCGTGGGAATCCACGTGGCCCTGGCGTCGATCACCTGGATCGAGATCGTCAAGGCCGCGCACGACCCGGCTGCCGGGTCGGCGAAGTTGCTGGAGCCCAGCCCGGCCGGCGGCGAGCCGATGGTCGGCGTGCAGCCATGACTTCGCCGGTCACCACGCCCGTCCTGGACCCGGTGGACGAGACCGACCGGAGACCGGACCTGCCCTGGAAGGTGATCGTTCTTGACGACCCCGTCAACCTGATGTCGTACGTCACCTACGTCTTCCGCAAGCTGTTCGGCTACTCACTCCAGAAGGCGCATCGCCTGATGATGCAGGTCCACACCGAAGGCAAGGCCGTGGTGGCGTCGGGTCAGCGGGAGAAGGCCGAGTTCGACGTGTACAGGCTCCACGAGCACGGCTTGTGGGCCATCCTCGAGCAGGACTGAGAGGTCTTATGGCGCGCGGGAAGTTCCGGTCAGGCCCCGACGGCATAACGGTGTTACTGCGAGACGCCGAGCGATCGGGTCTGGCGGCGGTGCTCGAGCAGTTCCGGCAACTGCTCCTGGAGGGCACCGATGCCTCGATGCTGCGCTTCCAGCCGCCGGTGCACATCCACGACCACAAGGCCTCCGACGAGTTCTGGGAGATGGCCGCAGGACCCCTGCTGCGGCACCGGCTGGAGGCCCTCGACATCGTGGAGGCCGGACTGGCCGGCGCCGCGCTGGACGACGAAGCAGTCTCGGCCTGGATGCAGACTCTCAACAGCCTGCGCCTCTACCTGGGCAACACGCTCGAGGTCGGAGCGGCGACGTTCGATCCGCCCCGACCGGGCGACCAGCCCCAGGAAGCAGCCCGCTACATGCTCTACGAATGGCTGGGCGGCCTGCTCGACCAGCTGGTCGCAACCGCAGCCGGAACCCTGCCGCCCGGCACCGACGACTGAGAAGCCGAAGGCCGACGAGTAGTCTCGAACGATGCAGGTCGCGCGCGAGGAGCCTCCCAACACACCACTGCCCGCGCCGTTCCCGGAGGGTTGGTACTTCGTCGCGAGCCGCAGGGCTCTGGAGAAGGCCCGGATCGTCCGCAAGACCTGGATGGGCACCGAGATCGTCGCCTGGTGCGACGACACCGGGCAGGTCTGCGTGGCCGAGGCCTACTGCCCCCATCTGGGCGCCGATCTGGGGCCCGCCGCAGGGGGGCACGTTCGCGACGGCCGGCTCGTCTGTGGCTTCCATGGCTTCGAGTACGACACCGGCGGCCGGTGC
>VXWX01000066.1 GCA_009835735.1 Acidimicrobiaceae bacterium | reverse complement strand
ACGTGGCCCGGCGCAAGACGGCCGAGCACGGCGTGGCCGACCGCTGCGAGTTCCGTCCCGGCGACTTCCACACGATCCCGATCGAGGACGGCGCCTACGACATAGTGGTGCTGGGCCACATCTGCCGCACCGAGGGACCGGACGGCGCCCGCCACCTGGTCGAGCGGGCCTACGCGGCCCTGCGTCCCGAGGGCCGGGTGGTGCTGGCCGACTACTTCATCGGCCCTAACCACAAAACCAACCCCCACGCCGTGCTGATGGGCATGACGATGATGGCCAGCACCGTCAACGGCTCCGGCGTCACCACGGAGGTGGCAACCGGCTGGCTGAGAGACGCCGGCTTCGAGGCGATCCGCCTCATCGAGCCCATCGGCTTCCAATTCGCCTACGTGGCCTCCAAGCCCCGAGACTGAGCCTCGACAACCTCAGGCAGGAGACCGGCATGGGTGAGCGGGAGCGCATCGACACGTTGATCAAGGGCTGGTACGTGGTGACCATGAACCCGACCCGAGACGTCATCCGCCATGGCGCGGTGGCGGTGCGGGGGAGCGAGATCGTGGCCGTGGGCAAGGCGTCGGACCTGGAGGCGGCCTACGAAGCGGCCGAAATCGTGGGCGGCGACCGGTTCGTGGTGACTCCGGGCCTGGTCAACACCCATATCCACATCACCGGCGAGCCCCTCACCCGCGGCTACGTCCCCGACGACACGCCCTTCGAGGAGAACGTGTTCATGTGGCTGTGCCCCCTCTACTCGGTGTACACCGCCGACGAGGAGCGGCTCTCGGCCCAGCTGGCCGCGGTGGAGATGCTCAAGTCGGGCACCACCACCTTCCTGGAGGCGGGCACGATCCGCTTCACCGACGAGGTGATGGACGGGCTGGTCGAAGCCGGCATCCGCGGCCGCATCGGCAAGTGGGTGTGGGATCTGCCCCCCGAGCCCGACGTCTACCGCCAGGACACCGACACCGCCATCGCCAACATCAACGACACCATCGAGCGCCACCGGGGCACTGCCGGCGGGCGCCTGGAGGCGTGGTCGATGGTAGTGGGCCACACCACCTGCTCGGACCCGCTATGGCGGGCCGCCCGGGAGGCCGCCGACCACCACGGCGTCGGGCTCAACTTCCACATGAGCCCGGCCAAAGGTGACCCCGACACCTTCATCGCCGAGTTCGGGCAGCGCCCCATGATCCATCTGGGCGAGCTGGGCGTGCTCGGCGCCGACACCGCCATGACCCACTGCGTGCGGGTGGACGACAGCGAGCTCGACGTGATGGCCGCAGCCGGCTGCTCGGTGGAGCACTGCCCCACCACCGCGCTCAAGGTCAGCTACGGCGTCACCCAGGTCGGCAAGATCCCCGAGATGGTGATGCGGGGCATCAACGTGAGCATCGGCATCGACGGCAACAACGCCTCCAACTACGCCGACATGCACCGGGCCACCTACCTGGTGGCCGGGCTGTTCAAGGACGCCCGCATGGACCCCCAGATGTTCCCGGCCGAGAAGGCCTACGAGATGGCGACCCTCGGCGGGGCCCGCACCATGCTCATGTCCGACGAGATCGGCTCGCTGGAGGCAGGCAAGAAGGCCGACGTCGTGCTGCACGACACCGACCGGCCCGAATGGCGGCCCCTGCTCAACGTGATGAACCAACTGGTGTGGTCGGCCGACGGGCGGGGCGTGCACACAGTGTTCGTGGACGGCACCAAGGTGGTCGACGCCGGCCGCATGACCACCATCGACGAGGACACCTTCTACGGGCGCTGCCAAGCCGCAGGCGAAGCCATCACCGCCCGCTCCGGCCTGCCCGACAAGGCAAAGTTCCCCGTGCTGTAGCCGGCGGACCGGCGACCGCCCGACCGCTAGAGGTCGGGCACGCTGAAGATCGAGCCGCCGAACAGCACCCAGGCCAGCAGCAGCGTCCACAGCACGTTGGCGGCCTGCGCGACCACGAACGCGGCAGCGGGCCGGCCGCCTTCCATGGACAGCAGGTCGCGCAGCCGGGTCTCCAGCCCGATGCAGACGAAGGCCAGCGCGAACAGCCATGTCCTCAGGCCCTTCAGGAGGCTTCCAGTGGCGTCGACCAGCCCGTCGGTAAGCACGAAGGAGAACAACAGCGAGGTCGCCAGGAAGCCGAGCACGAACTTGGGGAAGCGCTCCCAGATCACCGCAGCCGACACCTCCGGCCGTTCGGCGTTGTCAGCGCCGCCGGCACCACCCCGCACGGTCCACCAGACCGACAGCGCGAAGGCGGCCACCCCGAGCAAGGCATTCTGGGAGAGCTTGACGATGGTGGCCGCGTTGGTGGCTGAATCGCCGATGCTCTCCCCGGCTACCACCACCGCGCCGGTGGTGTCGATGGTGCCGCCGATCCAGGCGCCGCCGACGATGTCGGAGAGGTCGAGCCAGTCGACGGCCAGCGGCATCAGGATCATCATCGGGGCCGCCACCACCAGCACGAGCGACGTGACGTAGGAGAGCTTCTTGCGGTCCCCGGAGATGGCGCCGCAGGCCGCGATGGCGGCCGACACCCCGCAGATCGACACCGCCGTCGCCATCATGGCCGAGAACTCCTCGTCGACCCGGAGCTTGCGAGAGAGCCAGAAGCACAGGTACCAGATGACCGCGATGACCCCCGCCGCCTGCACCATGCCGTACATGCCGGCCTCTAACACCTGACCGAACAGGACGTTCGTTCCCAGGATCACCAGCCCGGTCTTGATGTAGTACTCGGTCCGGATGGCGCCCCGGAGCCAGCCGGGCACTCCCAGCACGTTGGAGACGAATAGGCCGAGGGCCAGCGCGGTGATCGCGTAGCTGACGCCGCGCTCGCTGAGCGTGGAGTTGCACGCGATGGCCCGGGCCGCCCAGGCCAACACGAACACGGCACCGAAGGCCACCGCGAAGCCCTGCACCGCGCCCTCCATCAGACGGACGCCGATCAGGCACAGCACACCCAGCGCGGCCCCAACCCCGAACGTGGTGGCCAGGCTGCCGGCTCCGAACAGCCCGTCGAGTCCGTCGCGGCAGGACAGGCCGGCAGCCTCTGGCCGCACGCCGACCAGAACCAGAATGATCAATACCGCACCCAGCCACACCGAGACCCAGTCCTCGGAGCGCAGCAGCTCGCCTGCTCTTGCCCTCGCCACGGATGCCAACCTAGAGGCCGAGCAGATAGCCGGCAGTTCAACAGCGGTAGGGTCGGACCATGGCCGAGTTCAGAGTCATCTTCGTCGCCAACGACTACGACGCCACCGTGGGGTTCTTCACCGACGTGATGGGGCTCGAAGTAGAGCGGTCCTTCGGCGAGATCTTCAGGGGCACGATCCTGCTGGCCGCCGCCGGCCGCATCGAGGTCATCGAGGACGGCGCCGGATGGGACACGCCCGGAGTGGCGGGCGTCTCGGTGTCATGGGAGATCACCGACGCCGACGCCGAGCACGCTCGGCTGGTCTCAGCGGGTGCCACCATCGTGCGGCCGCCAGAGTTGCAGCCCTGGGGCCACAAGAGCCTCGAAGTGGCCGGACCAGACGGGCTGAGGATCATCCTCTTCGAAGTGGTGACGGCCCAGTAGAGGGCTAGACAGTCAAACCATGCGATTCGGATTCTGGCCGTCGAGCGCCCACCGGTGGGATCAGATACTGGCTGTGAGCCAAGCCGCGGAGGCCAGCGGCTGGGACGGCCTGTGGCTGCCCGACCACTTCATGCCGCCCGAGGGGGGCTACGGCCACGAACCGCCCGGAGTAGAACCCGAGTTGCTGCCCACCCACGAGTGCTGGACTCTGCTGGGCGCTCTCGCTGCGGCGGTGCCCCGAGTGCGTCTCGGGGCGATGGTCACCGGCAACACCTACCGCCACCCGGCGGTGCTGGCCAAGCAGGCGGCCACCGTCGACCACGTCAGCGGGGGCCGTCTCGTGCTCGGTCTCGGCGCCGGCTGGCAGGAGAACGAGCATCGCCGGTACGGCCTCACCTTCGGCACCGTGCGGAGCCGGGCCGACATGCTGGAGGAGGCGTGCGGGGTGATCACCAGCCTGTTCGCTAACGAGCGCACCGACTTCGACGGGGCCCACTACCGCCTGCAGGGCGCGCCGTTGACCCCGAAGCCGCTGCAGGATCCGCTGCCCATCATGATCGGAGGCAAGGGCGAGCGCCGCACCATCCCGACCATGGTGCGCTGGGGTCATGAATGGAACGGCTGGTGCACGGTGGCCGACATGCGGTACTTCAACGCCCTCATCGATCGACTCTGCGAGGCCCAGGGCCGGGACCCGGCCACCATTGCTCGCTCTGCGGCGGTCATCCTGCGCATGTGCGATTCGGAGGCCGAGGCGGCCCGTCTGCAGGTCGGAGCGTCGGGGCGCCCCGAGCTGGTGGGCATCCCGGAACAGCTGGTCGAGCAGGTGGCCGCCTACGCGGCGGCCGGCACCGACGAGTTGATCATCCCCGACTTCAACCTCGCACCCGCGGAGGCCCCCGAGGTCGCCGAGCGCTTCATGTCCGAGGTCGTGGCTGCGCTCTGACGCCGACGGGCCTCAGCGTCGATCACCGCGCTAGCGTCCGGCGGGGATTGAGAGGCCCGAGAGGAGAGCGATGACCGAGACCATGTTCACCGGCGGCGTCCCGGCGGTGGTTCAGGAGGCGCCGAGCCGGTTCGACGCCTACGACACCCAGGCACTCTGGCGCAAGGACGTGGACCACTACATCCACCCCTTCACTGACTTCGCCGCTTGGGGGGACGAGGGCGCCCTGGTGATGGCCGAGTCCGAGGGCGCCTACGTCTACGACTCCGACGGCAAGCGCTACCTTGACGCCCAGGGCGGGCTGTGGTGCGTGAACGCCGGCTACGGCCGGGCCGAGATCGCCGACGCCATGGCCACCCAGGCCCGCAAGCTGGCCTACTACTCGCCGTTCACCAACACGACCTCGGTACCGGGAGCCACCCTGGCCCACAAGCTGGCGTCGCTGGCGCCGGGAGACCTCAACCATGTGTTCTTCGGGCTGTCCGGCTCTGACGCCAACGACACCGCTGTGCGGATCATCCACTTCTACTTCAACCGGCTCGGTCAGCCCGACAAGAAGACCATCATCACCCGGGTCAACAGCTACCACGGCTCGAGCTATCTGGCCATGTCGCTCACCGGGGTGGCCCACGACCACATCGGCTTCGACATCGTCGGCGAGCCGCTCATCACCCGGGTGGACGGTCCCGACATCTACCGGCGCTCCGACGGCATGACGCCCGCCGAGTACACCGACCACCTCGTCGACCAGTTCAGGGCCAAGGTCGAGGAGCTGGGAGCGGAGAACGTGGCCGCCTTCTTCGCCGAGCCGATCATGGGCGCGGGCGGGGTGCTGGTGCCGCCGCCCGGCTACCTGCCCAGGATGCGGGAGGCCTGCCGGGAGTTCGGGATCCTCTACGTCTCCGACGAGGTGGTCACCGCCTTCGGTCGGCTCGGGCACTTCTTCGCCAGCAAGGACGTGTTCGACATCCAGCCCGACATCATCAGCTCCGCCAAGGGGCTCACGTCGGGGTACGCGCCGCTGTCGGCCTCCCTGCTGTCCGACGAGATCTACGAGGTGATCTCGGTGCCGCAGGCGCCCGGCGCGGAGTTCGCCCACGGCTACACCTACTCGGGTCACCCGGTGTCGTGCGCGGCCGCGCTGGCCAACATCGAGATCTTCGAGCGCGAGGACCTGTGCGGCCACGTGCGACGGGCCGGCCCCTACTTCGAGGAGCGCCTGCACACCCTCAGCGACCTGCCCATCGTGGGCGACATCCGCGGCAAGTGCTTCATGATGTGCCTGGAGAACGTGGCCGACTGCGACACCAGGGAGATGTTCCCCCCGGAGGTGGAGATCGGCCGGCGCATCTCCGACGCCTGCGACGCCCGGGGCCTGCTGGTGCGTCCCATCGGACGCCTCAACGTGCTGTCGCCGCCGCTGGTGCTGACCACCGACCAGATCGACTGGCTGGTCGACACCCTGCGGGCCGGCATCGAAGAGGTCATGGCCGGCCTCGAGCGCGAGGGCCTCTGGAGGGGCGACTGAGGTTAAGGGCGCATGCGCCGTTAGCCTGTGGATATCCAGCCGGGACGTCCGGCTGGCGGGTTCGCAGACGGGTGTTGGTTCTTCCGGTCATGGTGAACCAAACCCGAGACATCCGCCAGGCCTCCTGATTCCTGAGGCGCAACCGAACCCTGTTATTCGCCTGCATGACGCGGGCAAGGAGAACAATGTCCCCCACCTTCGCCCAGTTGGGCGTCCCCCATTCCATAGACCGCGCCCTCGCGTCGCGCGGCATCACCAAGCCGTTCGAGATCCAGGCGGCCGTCCTGGCCGACGCTCTGGCCGGACACGACATCTGCGGCCGCGCTCCCACCGGGTCGGGAAAGACGCTTGCCTTCGGGATTCCGCTCGTGGCCAATGTCGGCCGGGCCGGACCGCACAAGCCCGAAGCGCTGGTGCTGGCCCCGACCCGCGAGCTCGCCGACCAGATCATGACGGAGATCCGGTCCTTCGCCGGTGGCGTCCGCACCGCCGTGGTCTACGGCGGCGTGGGCTACGACGCCCAGCGCCGGTCGCTGCGCAAGGGCGTCGACATCCTGGTGGCCTGCCCTGGCCGCCTCGAAGACTTGATCGATCAGCGAGAGGTCAGCCTGTCCGCAGTCGACAGAGTCGTCATCGACGAAGCGGACCGGATGGCCGACATGGGGTTCATCCCCGCGGTGCGGCGCCTGCTCGACCAGACCGCGCCGGAGCCGCAGACGATGCTGTTCTCAGCCACGCTCGACGGTGATGTGGCGTCGCTCACCCGCGACTACCAGCATCGTCCCGTGCGGTACGAGATCGGTGAGGAGACGCCCGACGTGGTCGCGGCCGACCACTTGTTCTGGAACGTGTCCAGCACCGAACGCACCGAGGTCGCCGCCGACGCGGTCACCGCGGCCGGCTCGGCGATCGTGTTCTGCCGGACCCGTCACGGCTGTGACCGGCTGGCCCGCCGATTCGACCGGATCGGTGTTCGCGCCGCCGCGATCCACGGGGGCCGGAGCCAGAACCAGCGCACCCGAGCACTGCAGGCCTTCGCGGCCGGCAGGGTGGAAGCGCTGATTGCGACCGACGTCGCCGCCCGGGGCATCCATGTCGAGGGCGTGAGCGCCGTGATCCACTACGACCTCCCCGGCGACCACAAGACCTACCTCCACCGATCGGGGCGCACCGCCCGGGCCGGCCGGGGCGGCGTCGTGGTCTCGCTCGTTCAGCCCGGCCAGGTCAAGGAACTACGGCAAATGCAGCGCGAACTCGACCTGCAACAGCCGCTCACCGACGTGGACCTGCATGCCGTCCGGTCGCATGACGGTGGCCCAAGCCGCCCCATCGAGCCCGCGGCGATCGCCGATCCAGCCCGTCAATCGGCAGTCGACTCGCAGCCGCGACGCGCCGATAGCAGGCCGCGGCACCCGGATGCCAAACAGCGATCTCGCAAGCCCGAGCGCGGGGGGACCAAGAACCGTTCCCGGCGCAGGCGGAGCAACAACAGGCGACCACGGCCCCCTGCCGCCAAGCAGCCGATGGCCAAGGCACGCGCCTAACCCCCCGGCAGCCTGCCCGCCCGGCCGCATATCCGAAGCTCGCGTGGGCTACGAACCCGTCGCCCGCCGCACATGGAGCGCGGAATCTTGGCGAAATAGATTGAAAATGATTGCCAGTTGCCTACATTCACTAGTAGACATATAGTGCAATACTAACTGAGCGGAGGTACCGACTATGGGCACATTCACATCGCCTATGAGAATCTCCAGCATTGACGGCGGACGATCGGCAGACGTCGAGGCGACGGTCGACACCGGCGCCTACTACTGCGCCGTGCCGTCCCGGCTGCTGCGCGGGCTGGGAATCGAGCCGGAACACAAGACCCGGATGCGGCTGGCGGACGGGCAGATCGTCGACGTCGAATTGGGCCCGGCGTACATCGCCGTCGAGGGCAAGAGAGCGCCCATGTTGGTCTCCTTCGGCGAGGAGGGCGCTCCGATCCTGCTCGGCTCCTACGCTCTGCAGGGTCTCCGCTTGTTGGTGGATCCCGAGGGGGAGCGCCTGATCCCCAACGAGGAGATCCTGCTGTACTGAGCGGGCCAACCGGGGCCGGGCGGGCCGGGTCAGGCCCAGGCTTCCAGGCGGCAGGTGATCAGCAGCTCCGACACCGAGGCGGTGTTGGGCAGCTCGATGACGGTGGCCACCAGGTCGGCCACGTCTTCGGGCTGAGTGATGGTCTCGTCGTCGGGGTCCATCATGTCGGTGGCCACCGGGCCGGGGCACAGGGCGGTCACCCGGACGCCGTCGTCCCAACCGACCTGGCGGACGGCGTGGGACAGCGCCAGCAGCGCGTACTTGGTCATGGAGTAGCCGGGCAGCGCGTCGCCCTTGACCCGCTTGGCCGACATGGAGGCCAGGTTGACCACCCGGCCCGAGCCCGAGCGGCGCAGATGGGGCAGGGCCAGGCGGGTGAGCCTCAGCGGCCCCTTCACGTTCACTTCCCACATCTCGTCGAGCGCGTCCTCCTCCATGGCCTCCAGGCCGGTGCGGTCGACGATGCCGGCGCAGTTGACCAGCACGTCGACCCGGCCGAACCGGTCAACGGTCGCGTCCACCCAGCGGCGGGCCGAATCGAAGTCGACGGCGTCGTAGGAGTTGAGCAGGATCCGGTCGGGATCGATGTCCGGTGCGCCGGCGGCCAGCGCGTCGAGTCGCCGGGCTCCGAGGCTGAGCCGGTGGCCGTCGGCCGCCAGCCGCCCGGCGATGGCCGCCCCGATGCCCCGGTTCGCCCCCGACACCATCACTACCCGGCCGTCCATCTCAGTCGGTTTCACTATCGCTCCCGGTGGGTCGTCCCTGCGGCCGCTGATTATCGTCGGTGATCGTGCGACGAGCGAACCGAAGCCGGACGACTCCGTGACGGTCACGCTCGAAGCTGAGATCAGTCCGGGCATGAGCTCGGAGGACTTCGTCGAGTTGGCGGTCCGCTGCGAGCAGGCCGGCTTCGACCGCTTCGGCGTGTCCGACGTGGTGTTCTGGCCCGATTGTTTCGTGCTGCAGGGGCTGATCGCGCAAGCAACCAGCAGGATCCGCATCGGCTCGATGGTCACCAATCCCTACTCCCGCCACCCGGCGATGCTGGCCGGCGCGGTGTCCACCCTGCAGGAGCTGTCCGGCGGTCGCATGTTCCTCGGCATCGGCGTCGGTGCCGGCTTGGAGGACCTGCGCATCGACTACCCCCGGCCGGTCCGGGCGCTCCGGGAGGCGATCATCGGCATCCGCGGTCTTCTGGCCGGCGAGACGGTGCAGCTCGACGGCGAAATGTTCCCCATCGACGGCGCCCGGCTCGTGCGACCACCCGCCGCGCCGGTGCCGATCTCGGTGGGCACCCGCAGCCCGCAGGTGATGCGCCTGGCCGGCGAGCTGGCCGACATCGCCCTAGTGGGCGCCCGGCACTTCACTCCGCAGATCGCTCGCCAGTACTACGGGTGGCTGGCCGAGGGAGCGGCCCGGGCCGGCCGGGACGTCGCCGACATCGACATCGCGCCGCGCCTCACGCTGTGCGTGTCGTCCGACGGCGACCTGGCCCGCCGATCGGTAGTGCGCTACGTGGCCCACTACCTGGCCATCATCCGGCCTTCCGAGATTGACCCGGATCGCCTGGCCGCCATCGATGAGGCTCTGACCAGGGCGACAGGCTGGTACTTCGACCTCGACCGCTACGACCCGCCGGAGCTGTTCGACCTGGTCACCGAGGAATGGATCCGCCGCTACGCCATCGCCGGGGCGCCCTCAGAGATCCCCGAACAGGTCGGAGAGGTGACAGCCCTCGGCTTCACCAGCGCCAGCCTCAATCTGGCCGCCGTATTGCGACCGACGGCGGTCGAGGGCTACGCCGAGACCATCGACGGCTTCGCGTCGGTCATCGACGACTGCCGCTAACCGGGCGGCGCCTAATCGCCCGGCTTCGCCGCCACCACCTCGCCGTTGAGCCAGGCCCAGAAGCCGCTGGGGTGGTCGGCCCAGCGGTGGAAGGCGGCTGAGATCGCCACCAGGTCGCTTCGCATCGCGAATCCGCCCTCTACGGCGTGATGAGCGAAGTCGCTGTCGGTCACCCGCACAGCCCACATGCTTCCCCAGAGCTCGCGCCCGGCCGCGTCGGCGTGGGTGGTGGTGCTGGTGGTGACGACGGGATCGGTGAAGCCGGCTGCTCTCACCCAACCAGGTAGGAAGCGTCCGGCGCGGGGCTCACCGCCGTTGGCCGCGGCTACTTCGAGGTAAAGGCGGAGCCAGTGCTCGAGGGCCGGTTCGACCGGGGCGTGCACCATGGTCTGGTAGTCGGAATCGCGAACCGCCACCAAGCCGCCGGGCCGCAGCACTCGCCGGGCCTCGCGCAGTGCCCGGACCGGGTCGGACAGGTGCTGCATCAACTGGTGGGCGTACACCACGTCGAAGCTCGCCTCACCGAACGGCAGCTCGTAGACCGAGCCCACCTTGAAGCTGGTGTTGTCGACGCCGGACTCGGCGGCCAGGCGCCGGGCCGACTCGATCATCTCGGCTGAAGTGTCCACACCGACGACCGTCCCCACCCGGCGGGCCAGCCCGACGGTGATGGTGCCGGGACCGCATCCCATGTCGAGCACCGTGGCGTCGGGCTGAAGGCGGGGCAGCAGGAAGGCTGCGCACACCTCGGCGGTCCGCCGCCGGTAGAACTCGAGGATGACCTCGTGGTAGCCGTGGGTGTAGCGCTCAGTGCCCGTCACGGAAAGGCCGGGACCGCTTCGTCGTACAGCCACGACTCGACCAGGTCCACCGCCTCGGGTCCGGCGAACTCGTCGACGATCCCCAGGAACTCGTCGGTGTTGGTGGTGCCGCCGGCCGACCGGTCGTAGTGGGTCCTCAGGATCTTGTAGAAGGTGTCGTCGTTGGTGTGGAGGCGCAGGGCGTGCAGCGTTGCGGCGCCCCGGTAGTAGACGGTCGCGCCGAACAGGTCGTGGAGCTCGATGCCCTTCGGTGGCCCGATGCCCTCGCTGGACAGCCAGGCGTGCACCTGGGTCATGGTGTCGTTGAAGTCCCCTTCGAAGTGTTCGGTCTCAAACATGAGGTGCAGGTAGGTGGCGAAGCCCTCGTTCACCCAGATCTCGCTCCAGTCGTCGGGTGACACGGAGTTGCCCAGCCACTGGTGGGCGGCCTCGTGGGCGATGATGCCCGGACCGATGGTGGCCGGCCCGTGGATGGAGAGCGTCTGGTTCTCGAGCGCCAGCCCGAGCTGGAACGGCATCACGATGGTGCCGTAGGCGTCGAACGGGTAGGGGCCGAGGCGCTCCTCCAGGAAGGCGATCACGTCGGGCGTGACCGACAGCGCCAGCGCCACGTCGGGTGAGGCGTCGCGGGGAACGTAGTCGCGAATGATCGGGCCACCGTCGTAGAGCGGTCCGTGGTCGATGCGCTCGAAGTCGCCGATGTAGACGGCGGCCAAGTAGCTGGCCATGGGGTCGTCCATTCGCCACGTGTAGGCGGTCTGCCCGTCGGTGGCGGACTCATCGACCAGGAGACCGTTCGAGGCGGCGATGACACCTTCCGGCACGGTGATCTGGATCTCGTAGGTGGCCTTGTCGGTGGGGTGGTTGTTGGATGGGAACCACGTCATTGATCCCGACGGCTCGCCCAGCGTGTAGATCACCCCGTCCCGGTGGAGCCAGCCCATCTTGGCGAACGGCACTCCGGGATCGTCGAGTGCCTCGGGCGAGCCCGAATAGGAGACGGCTACTTCGAACTGCGAGCTGGCTGCGAGCGGGCTCTCGGGCTGGATGGTCAGTTCGTGGCCCGATCTCCAGAACTCGGCCTGGACGCCGTCGACGGCCACGGAGTGGACCTCCAGACCCAACAGGTCCAGGTTGAACGCCTCGAGGTCCTCGGTGGCCTGAGCGGTGATCGATGTCAGCGCCGAGATGGTGTTGGCCGCCGGGTCGACATCGAGGTCGATCTCGTAGTGGAGGGCGTCGTATCCGCTGTTGCCCAGGAACGGGTAGAAGCTGTCTCCCAGCCCCTCCGCCTCGGTTGGCGGCACCGTCGTCGTGGTGGTTGTGGTTGTGGTCGGGGCGGTGGTGGTTGTGGTCGTGGTGGTTGTTGGCGCGGTGGTGGTCGTCGATGTAGTCGTGGTGGTTGTGCTGGTTGTCGTGGCGGTCGTGCTGGTTGTCGTGGCCGCGAGCGAAGTAGGCGATGCGGTATCGGGAGACTCGTCGCTGGCCGTACCGCCGCAGGCTGCCGCAAGAAGCGCAACCGCTGCAATGATCGGCCAGTGACGGCGGCGCATGGCGGGCAGCCTAAGGGCGCGAGCTACCCGTGAGCGGCGCGAACAAGTGTGACAAACGTAACTGCTGGGGGGCGACCGGGCGGGCGGTCAGGCCTGGCTGGTCTGGCGCAGGAAGGTCAGGCTGTCGAAGTAGTCGACCCGTCGCTCGATCAGCCCGTCCCGGATCGTCAGCCGCATCACGCCACCGATCTCGATCGGGGTGCCGTCCACTTCGGCCCGCATCACATAGGCGGCGGCCGCCCGGTCTCCCTCGACCACGATGTCAACGGCCTGGTAGGTCAGACCCGAGAATGTGGCCAGGAAGTCGGCCAGACGCTCCAGGTAGGTCGCCTTGCCCTGGCTCGGCGATCCCAGCGCGCTGGTGTGCACGTTGGAGAAATCGTCGCTCACATGCGCAGCCACCGCCTCAGGGTCGCCCGAGGCGAACGAAGCCAGATACGACGCCGCGACGGCCCGGGTCGCTCCGATGGCGTCGCTCGCCGGGTCGGAGGCGCTCAGCGCATCACCTTCTGGGCGTGCGCGTAGACGCCCTGGTCGTAGCTGAGCTCGATCATGTTGCCGTCGGGATCGCTGATCATGCAGATGTACCCGATGGGTGCGGGCATATCGGTGGGAGGCATGGCCAGGCACCCCTCGGCTCGGGCTTGCTCAGCGGCGGCGTCGAGCTCCTCCCGGCTGGTCACCTCCACGCCCAGATGGGCGAAGGGTGCCAGCGTGGCGATGGGGGCGTCCTTGAACGGGTCGGACTCGGGGAAGAACTGGGCCAGCACCAGGATGAAGGGCTTGTCGGGGGAGTCGTCGTGTCCGAGCCACGCGCCGTAGCCGTCGGCGTCCTCCCGTTTGTCCAGCAGCTTGAGCGGCGTGTGAGTGGTGTACCAGTTGATGCTGGCGTCGATGTCGGTGACCCGGAGGGCCACATGGGTCCAGCGGGCGTGGGGCGGATGAACTGTGTATGTGTCGGCCATGTCCGGTTACTCCTGGGTCCATCCTTCGGGGATGTCGGGCTCGTCGCTGCCGTAAGTCCACAGCACCAGGGTGTTGCCCCACGGATCCGTGAAGGCGTTGTTGTAGCCGTTGAACTCCCCGAAATAGTGGTGACGCCACAGGTCGGTGGCGCCGCGGGCCACAGCCCGGTCGGAAATGGAGTCCATGTCGTCGTCGGGCGACACGAGGATCCAGAGGCGTATGGAGTGCCCGTCGCGGCAGAGGTGCCGGGGCTCGAGACCCTCGTCGGTGGGGTGGGGCCGGCGGTTGGCGACGTTGGTGATGCCCAGGTGCAGGTTGCCGGTGGGACCCTGGGTGCCGTCGGGGAGCTTGAAGTTCTGGCCGGGCACCATTTGGTAGAACGACCCGGCCGGGCGCGGGTTGATCTTCCAGCCGAAGACCTCGTTGTAGAACTGCTCGGCTCTGTCGGGTTCGTCGGTGGGTATGTCGACGAAAATGAGCGTGTTCGGGTAGGGCTCGGTCACGGTGCGCTCCCAGGGCCGGCGGCATCAGCGGGCGAGTTCAACCTAGCAGTGGCGTATCGACCTGAATAAGTCGAGCATCACCTGAGGCGCGGCTTGATTCGCTTGCCCTCCGAGAAGGTGGCTTGGCCCTCGGCCAGCGCGTCGACGCTGGTTCCGGCAGTGAGGATCGACGGGGCCATCGCCAGCGCATCGAGACGGCCCATGTCGCTGGCGGCCCAGATGGCGCGGAGCGTGCCCTGCACGGCGTCGGGCGGCTGCGAGGCGATGATCTTCGCCAGCCGGTCGGCGGCGTCCTGCAGCTCGGCGAGAGGCACCACCTCCGACACCAGCCCGATCCGTTGTGCGGTCGGCGCGGTCATGCGTTCGTGGTTTCCGACCAGAGCTAGCCGTAGGACCTCGCCCAGCGGCATCCGCGGCACCAGCTTCATCGGCTCGTACACCGCGGCCATCCCGTAGGTCACGTGGGGGTCGAAGAAGGTGGCGTCCTCCGCGGCGATGATGATGTCGGACTCGGCCACGAGGTAAAACGCACCGGCGCAGCAGATGCCGTTGACCGCAGTGATCACCGGCTTCCACAGGTCGCACGCCTTGGGGCCGATGTCGTCGCCGGGATCGTCGTACATGTAGTTGTTCGAGGTGCCGTAGAGCTTGCCGCCCGTGCCCTCGAGGGCCACCAGCGGGTCGGAGCGGTCGACGCCCACGCAGAAGGCCTTGTCGCCGGTGGCGGTCACCACGACGACCCTTGCCTCGTCCATGGCGCGCAGCGCCCGCCAGGTGGATCGGATCTCCTGGCGCATCTGATCGTTGAAGGCGTTCAGCACTTCGGGTCGGTCGAGGGTGACGCGGCAGACGTGATCGGAGATGTCGACCCGGATCGTCTCGAACCGCTCCGGCTCGAACGAAACGGTGCGATCAGGGGCGTTCACGACTGCGAATCCTACCGGCGCGGCCTCTCAGGTAATCTCGGATCGGAGCTTGCGCAGCAGGTTGGGGACACCCGGCGGCTGCACAACCGACACCCGGATCAAGTCGTCGAAGTGCCTGACGAAGGTCATTACATGGTTGCGGTTGTTGAGCACGAGATGCATCTGGCCGAGGTACAGCACGGCCCGGTCCAGGCCGAAGACGGTGACGGCAGTCGTGTAGCGCTGCCGGCCGTCGTAGAGAAACCAGCGGAACGTCGGATACAGCTCCTCGCACAGCTCGATCATGCGGTCGAGCTGCGCCACTCGGTGCCAGTGCTCGAGCGATCCCCAGACGTCCCAGCCCCTGGCGAAGCCCTCGATGGCCTGGATGGAGTTGCAGCACTCCAGGTCGCTGCCCGCCGCCCGGACCAGTTCCAGCGGCGCGGTGGCCGTCTCGATGCGCTGCTCGGGCCTGACTGTGGCGTAGCGCTGAACCTCGTAACGGATCACTGCCTCCGTCTTGAGCAGATCGGGCAGCGAAGCGGGCAGGGTGCGAACCTTCGAACCGGCCGACTGCTCGTGCCATCCGATCAACGCCTCATCGAACGGGCTCAGTTCGTCCAGGTTCAACGCGAACTCCTCATGGACGATGTCGGCGCGTGATGGGCCGCCGTGGGACAGGCCGAGCAGCCAGTCCACCGAGACCCCCGACGACTCGGCAATGGCCGCCAGAGTCTCCACCCTGGGAAGGCGACGGTTGCGGCTTGACAGCAGCTGCGAGAGCGTGGACCGGTCGATGCCGGCCACCGCGGCGAAGTCTGATCGTGATTGGCCGGTGTCGGCCACCAACTCGCCGAGCCGGTCCCGGAATCGGTTGACCAGGGCAATTTGAGTGGCCATTGTGTAGCAATACTACAACAAATGATGTACAAGAGCCACATATCTTGCACTTCGTGCGAGAACGCTACGGATTGTGCGCAACTCATCACGCGTCAGAGGCTCGGGGCTTCTACGTTGGAGGCAGGGACTGGGGGCTTGTCCCGGGGGTTAGCCGCCGAGAATCGGAGGTGCGATGGCTGCCGACGCGACCAGGCCGACCGTGGAGTGGCACACGGTCGCGGTCGCGGTCGCGGTGCACGGCCTATGGCTGGCAGTGCTGGCCCTCCACGGGGTGACGCCCTGGCCGGTGACTGTCCTCGCGTTGGGCTTCATCGCATGCTGGCATGGCTCGCTTCAGCATGAGACCATCCACGGCCATCCGTTCCGCAGCCAGAGGATGAATGCCCTGCTGGCCTCGCTGCCCATGGCGCTGAACCTGCCCTATCTGGTGTACCGGCGCTACCACTGGGAGCACCACGACTGCCCCGAGCTGACCGATCCGACCGACGACAGCGAGAGCTTCTATGTGACTGCCGAGCAGTGGGAGTCCATGGGTCGCTTACGCAGGGCGTTCGTGCTTGCCCATCACACCCTGCTCGGGCGCCTGGTGCTGGGGCCGCCCCGGTACATCCTCGGTGTGCTGGTCCACCAGGCCGGCGAGATCCGCCGGGGCGACCGGCAGCTGGCCCGGTGGTGGTCGGCGCATGTGGTGGCCGCGGCCGCGCTGGTCGCCTTCGTGGTGATGGTCATGGGGTTGCCCTGGTGGCAGTACCTGCTGGGGGCCACCTATCTGGGGAACGCTCTGACCCTGATGAGGTCGTACTGCGAGCATCGCTGGGTGGAGGGCGCCACCCGCTCCGCGGTCATCCGCTCGGGGCGGTTCTTCAGCCTGCTGTACCTGTACAACAACCTTCACCACGTCCACCACGCCGACCCGGGTGTGCCCTGGTACCGGCTGTCGGCTCATGCCGACGCCACCGGCGGCTACGACGAGGCCGCCGCCGGGGCGGGGCTCTACCGCGGCTACTTCGAGTTGGCCTGCCGCTTCGGTGTGCGGCCGTTCGACCACCCCGTGCACCCCGCGGAGAGGGCTGGAACCCTCACCTGACCGCCTGCGGCGCTAGGCGTCGAGGGGTCAGTCGTCCAGCAGACGGCGGGCGACCACCCGAGCCTCGTCAAGATTCTCGACGAAGTTCTCCTCGGGGATCTCCCGCAGCACGTTCAGCGCGTAGACGCTGGTGTCGGTCATGCTGGACATGCCCAGGACGATGCACTGGGTGTCGGCATCGCGCGCCGTGTCGGCCAGCTGGCCGATGGCCAGGGCGGCGCTGTCGTCCACGTGCACGGTGTCGGTGAAGTCGAAGATCACCACTTCGTGCTCGGCCATGTCGTGGTTGATGGTCTTGAAGAGCCTGGTGGACGAGGCCGAGGTGAAGCTGCCCCGCAGCGACAGCAGACCGACCCGGGCCGCGAACGGGTCGGCGTCGTCGTCGAGATCGAAGGCATCGGCGTCCGCCTCGGGGTCGGCCAGGAAGGTCATGTCGAGCAGTGGGGTTGAGATCACCTTGTCGAGTTCCAGGCGCTCCACCTGGCGGGCCCCGGTCAACGCCGCCATCACCAGGCCCACGGCCACCGCGATCACCAGGTCCGAGACGATGGACAGAACGAGGGTCAGCGCCAGGACCACCACGTTTTCCCTCGGGACGCGATGTATGTGGGCCAGGTAGCGCCAGTCGATGATGTTGAACCCGATCTTGATGAGGATGCCGGCCAGCACGGCGTGGGGTATGGAGTCGACGTATCGCCCCAGCCCCAGAACCAATGCGGCCAGGATGGTGGCGCACAGCACTCCGGAGACCCTGGAGCGGCCGCCGGCCTTCACGTTGGCCACCGTGCACGACGTGGCTCCAGCGCCCGGAACTCCGCCGATGAACGCCACCACCACATTGGCCACCCCGGCGCCGATCAGCTCACGGCTGGGGTCGTGGTTCTGGCGGGTCAGCGAGTCGGCCACCCTGGCGGTGAGGAGGCTGTTGATGGAGCCGAGCAGGGCGATGGTGACCGCAGCCGGCAGCGCGCTCCCCAGATCGCCGAAGCTGAGCTCGGGCACCATCAGGTCGGGGAGGCCAGTGGGCACTTCCCCGATCGTGGGTGCATCGCTCAGCCACAACACGCCCACCAGCGTTCCGATGATCAACGCGGCCACCGAGGGCGGCAGGAACCGCTGCAGCCGTCCCGGCCAGAAGATGCACACGGCCAACGTGATGAGCCCCAGCGTGAGCGCGCTTGGGTCGACGTTGGTGACTGCATCCGGCCACTCGCGCAGAGACTTGATCGCGCCGCCGAGGGCTACTTCGGTGCCGAAGAACGGCAGCACCTGGACAATGATGATGATCAAGCCGACGGCGCTGGTGAACCCCGACACCACCGCATAGGGCGTGTAGGCCACGAAGGTGCCGAGCCGCAGCGCGCCGAGCAGCACCTGGATGATCCCGGCCATGGCCACGATGGCCAGGGCCTTGGACAGTTCCCCGTCGGCGTAGTCGACGAACACGACCGCCATCGCGACCGACAGCGGGGCGGTGGGTCCCGAGATCTGGGTCTTCGATCCGCCCAGCAGTGCGGCGAGCATGCCCACCACGACGGCGCTGTACAGACCCTCGATAGCTCCGAGCCCTGAAGCGACTCCGAAGGCCAGCGACAGAGGCAGGGCTACCACGGCCGCGGTCATCCCCCCGAAGATGTCTCCTCTAAGCCCTTGGAGCTTGTCGCTGACTTGCAAGCTCATTTCACACCGCAGAATAGATCAAGCGTCGCCGGGGGGCCGTCCTCGGAGGGCCGTGCAGACGATGTCTGCCATTGCGGACACATTAGTTGCTACGGCCAAGCCCGCGCCGTGCAACCACTGCACGTTCAGGGCGTGGACCTCGATCCGGGGATCGAAGCGGTTGAGAAACACCGCGTGGCGGTAGGCGGACAGCGGCAATGTGCAGGCCATCGAATCGTGGATGCCGCCGAGAGCGGCCGATGCCACCACGATGACCAGGTCGGGCTCGATCCGCTCGATCAGGTCCAGGTTGTGCCCGTCGGACGCCAGTGGCGAGTAGAGGCCGCCCACGCCCTCCACCAACCCGATGTTGACCGTTGCGCCGAAGCGGCATGCGGCAGCCAGCTCATCGACGGTGGGGCAGATCCGACCGAGCTTGTCGGCGGCCATCGGCGGGGCCAGCGGCACCGGATAGGTGTGCTCGGGCGGGCAGACGTCGTCAGGGTGCTGGCCGGTGGCCGCGGCCAGCGCCGCCGCGTCGGTCGGGCCGGCTTCATCCGGGTCGTAGGACTGGATGGGCTTGCACGCCGCGACGGCGCACTCCCTGTCCCGCAGGACTTGAGCCAGCTCGGCCGCCACCCAGGTCTTGCCCACCTCTGTGCCGGTGCCGGCGACGAAGACGACGGCGTCCCCGCCGCGGGCCCGAGCGTCGGATGCAGCCGCCGGATCAGGCATCGATCCCTGCCCGGCGGAGCGCGTCTACCAGCCGCTCGAGGTCGGCGTCGCAGTGGGCTGCCGAGACCGTGACCCTGAGCCGTGACGTTCCGGCAGGCACGGTCGGGGGCCGGATCGCGGGGACCAGGATGCCCTGCCTCGCCAGGGTGTCGGAGACGGCCAAGGCCCTGTCCTCGGCGCCGACGATGATCGGGATGATGGGGCTCGGGTGGCCGGGCCGGATGCGATCGATGTTGGTCCGCAGCCGTCTCCGAAGCTCGTCGCCCTCCTCGGAGTCGATCACATCGATGGCGGTCGCCGCGGCTGCGGCTGCGGCCGGGGCGGCCGCCGTGGTGAAGATGTAGGAGCGGGCCGCATTGACGAGCAGGTCCATGAACGTCCGGGGTCCGGTGACGAAGCCGCCCAGCGCGCCGACTGCCTTGGACAGGGTCCCCACCCGCAACACGCGGCAGCCCGGGTGCAGCGGCTCGGGATGGTCCAGGACGAGGTGGGCGTCGTCGAGCACGAGCAGCGCCTCGTGGGCCGCGCACACAGCTGACAGTTGGCCGATCGGCGCGAGGTCGCCGTCCATGGAGAAGACCGAGTCGGTGACCACCATGCCGGGGCCCTCGGCGTGGCCCAGCAAGCCGTCCACCGCGGCCGGGTCGCAGTGCGGGTAGACGCGGGTCGGTG
The DNA here is from genome assembly GCA_009835735.1 of Acidimicrobiaceae bacterium. Taxonomy (GTDB): domain Bacteria; phylum Actinomycetota; class Acidimicrobiia; order Acidimicrobiales; family Aldehydirespiratoraceae; genus Aldehydirespirator. The sequence continues at coordinate 12,497 of VXWX01000066.1, read as the reverse complement.
CCCGGGCCAGACGGCAGCCGTCGATGATCGACGCGTGGTTGAGCTCGTCGGAGCAGATCACGGACGCCCACCGGCCCATCGTGGCGATGGCGCCCAGGTTGGCTGCGTATCCGGTGGTGAACAGCACTGCGGCCTCCGCCCCGCGCCAGGCTGCGATGCGCTCCTCCAGGCGGCTGTGCACGGGTCGCGACCCCACGATCAGCCGGGCCGATCCCGAGCCGGTGCCGTAGTCGTCGATGGCGGTCCGGGCCGCAGCCCGCACAGCGCGGTGCTGGGTGAGTCCGAGATAGTCGTTGGAAGCGAACGACACCACCGGCTGTCCGGTCGCCGACAGCGCCGTTCGGGGGTCTCCGCCGTCGAGATCCCGGGGTTGGCGGAGCTGGTTGGCGGCCACGACGGCGTCCAGGGCGGCGGAAGCGATGCCGTCCCAGTCGTTCACAGCTATTCCCCGTATACCCCGGCGTCGTCGGCGGCTACTCCTTCGATGGCCGACACCAGGGTCTGGGCGATGGTGTCGATCTCGTCGTCGGTGATCGACAGCGGAGGCATCACCACGACCACGTCCCCCAGGGGTCGCAGCAGGACCCCGGCGGAGACCGCGGCTGCGCAAACCCTGCGGCCCCATCTGCTGGCACCGGCGGGAGGGTTCAACTCGACGCCGGTCATCAGGCCCCGGCGGCGCACCTCCTTCACGGCGGGCAGGGCCCGGACCGGGGCCAGCACAGCGCCGAGGCGCTCAGCGGCCGCGGCGGCCCGGTCGATCAGGCCGCGTTCACCGAGCAGCTCCAAGTGGCGGGCCGCCACCGCACAGGCGAGGGCGTTACCGCTGTAGGAATGACCGTGATAGAAGGTGCGCGGCCCGAGATCCTCGCCGAGGAAGGCCTCGTAGATGTGGGAGGCGGCTACCGTGGCTGACAGGGGCAGGTATCCGCCGGTGATGCCCTTGCCCAGGCACATCAGATCGGGGCGGATCCCGCACAGCTGGCTGGCGAACATCGCACCGGTGCGGCCGAATCCGGTGGCGACCTCATCGCAGATGAGCGGAACTCCCCGGGCCTGGACCGCCTCGGCGAACGCGGCCACCTGATCGGGGTCGGTGACCAGCATCCCAGCAGCGCCCTGGACCAGCGGCTCGACAATGGCCGCGGCCAGCCGGTCGTGGTGCTCGTCGAGGACGGCGATCGCCTTGGACACCCAGTCCGGGTCGTCGTATCCGGGGGTGCGGAGGACGCCGAAGCGCAGCGGGTCGAACAGGTCGGTTCCGAAGCCTCCGTCGCCTACCGACAGCGACCCGACGGAGTCGCCGTGGTAGGCGTCGCCGAGGGTCAGGTATGAGTTGCGGCCCCGAACGCCGAGGTTGTGCCAGTACTGGAAGGCGATCTTGATGGCCTGCTCCACGGCGGTGGCTCCGTCCGACGCGAACAGGAAGTGGGGCTCGGTCACCGGCACCACCTCGCGCAGAGCCTCAGCCAGGGTGATGGCAGCCGTGTTGCCGTTGCCCAGCAGGGTTGAGTGGCTGATGCGTTCGAGCTGCTCGCGGGCCGCTCGGTTCAGATCGGGGTCGGAGTGGCCCAGCGTGATGACCCACAGCGAGGAGATGGCGTCCAGATAGCGCCGGCCGTCGGTGTCGTAGAGGTAGTTGCCCTCACCTCGATCCACGATGACCGGGGTCGAGCCCTCGTAGGTCGCCATCTGGGTGAAGCCATGCCACACAACTGCGGCGTCGCGCCGGGCCCAGTCGGCCGTGGTCACGGCCGGCGGGGCGGCGGGGCGCCCTTCCATTCGTCCCAGTGCAGCACCTTGTCCAGCGGCTCTCGCATACCGGGGCGGAAGTCGGTGCCGATGGTGTGGGCGATGGGGATGAGGGCGACCTGCGTGCACTCGTCGTAGGGGATTCCCAGGATCTCGGCGGCCTGCTGCTCGTAGGCCAGGTGCAAGGTGGTCCAGCATGTCCCCAGTCCCCGTTCCCGGGCGGCGAGCATGAAGCTCCACGATGCTTGTATCACCGATCCGAGCCTTGATGCTGCTCCGCCCCACGACGGTCGCTCGACGCGGCTGATGGCCAGGCACGGGATCAGGAACAGTGGAGCCCGCTCGAGGTTGTCGGACAGGTACTGGGCCGAATCCGCGATCCGTTCGAAGGAGGCCCGAACGGCTGGGTCTTCGTGGGGTGGTTCATTGGTGGGGAAGTAGGGCGACTCGCGATAGGCGGCCCACGCCTGGCGGTAGAGCCCGGCCAGCGCCGCCTTCTTGGCTGGGTCGGCAACCACCATCCACACCCAGTCCTGGCGGTTGCCACCACTGGGCGCCTGGAGCGCGATGCCCAGACACTCGGTTATAAGCCCAGGATCGACCGGACGGTCGAAGTCCAGACGCTTGCGAACGGCGCGGGTCGTGGTCAGCAACTCGTCGGCGGACAATCCCAGCATCGGTGGCCTCCTGCATCGGCGGTCAGGGCTCGGTTAAGAGAGTAGAGGGAGCACCTCTTCGGCGATGCGGTGCAACTGCTCCTCGACCTTCTCGTAGGTGTCGCCGGGCATTGCCGGGAACAGCAGGAGGTTCTCGATTCCGATCTGTTCGTCGTACCAGCTGAGGGCCTCGGCCACATCGGTGGGGCTCCCCACCGCCCAGATCTTCTGGTCGATTGACTCCTCGAGGGTGGGGATCAGCCCCGCCTTGGCGGGCTTGCCGTCGGAGCCGAGGTAGCCCTTGCTCCAGCCGTAGGGGCCGAGAAACTTCCAGAGTTCGTCGTGGCCGTTGCGCACCGATGCCATGGCCTGCTCGCGGGTGTCCTCAACCCGGATGTTCTGCACGAGCATGCGGTGCTCGCCCCGGTCCAACTCGCGGCCGTGATGGGCCTGGTATCTCTCGGCAAACTGCTCCCAGCGTTGCTTGACGATGGAGTGGTGGTAGTTCCAGAACACCCCGCCCCAGCCGCAGCGAGGGATCTGCTCGAGGGTGGCCGGCGACTTGGCGGCCTGCCAGATCTGGTAGGGGTACAGCGGGCGGGGCACCAGCGACAGTTCGGTCACGAACCCGCCCCGATCCGGGATCCCCGGCGGCGGGAAGTCATACACCTCGCCGTGAAAGCTGAACGTGTCGTTGTTCAGTGCTCGAAGGATGACTTCCATGGCCTCGTCGAACTGCTTGCGGTTGAAGTCGTCGGCCGCGACCTTGTCGGGGTTGTCGAAGCTGCCGATCTTGGTGCCCAGCGTCTCAGCCTCACGCGGCACAGTGCCCCGGCCGATGCCGAGGATGCCGCGGCCGCCGGACACGTTGTGCAGCGTCGCGAAGTCCTCGGCCAGCCTGAGCGGATGCCACTGCGGCACGATGTTGAACGCCATCCCGATACGGACGCTCTCGGTGCGCTCGGCCAGGATCGTGCCCACCAGGATCCCGTTGGGGACCACCTCGTAGCCCTCGTGCTGGAAATGGTGCTCGGTCAGCCAGAACGAGTCGAACCCCAACCGGTCACACACCACCCCCATATCGATGATGCGCTCCGTCGCCCGCCAGACCTCCTTGTGGTCGAAGCGGCGGTCGGTAGGAGCCGGCAGCCCCGGGCCCGCGTCAGAGAACTCCACCCCACCGAACAGGAACACCCCCGTGCGCACGCAGCCAACTGTAGGCGGTTCTTGAGATAGGAGTAGCTTGGGTTCGACGGCCTGCGACGGAGGCTTGGCTGGGGCCATGGCAGATGAACCGTTCGATCTCGAACCGATTGACTCCACCTTCGGCGCGGTCGTTACGGGCGTGGAGTTGCGGTCCATCGACGAGGCGGCGTTCGATGCCCTCCACGAGGCCTGGCTCGAGCACGCCCTGCTGATCTTCCCGGGGCAGTTCTTGACCATCGACGAGCAGAACGCCTTCGCCCTGCGGTTCGGGCCCCTGGAGTTCAAGGCGGTGCCCTTCAGCAACGTGGACGCCGACGGCAAGATTCTCAACGACCCCGACCATGACGTGGTGAAGTCGCTGCGGGGCAACGAGGGCTGGCACCACGACAGCACCTACATGCCGCTCCAGGCCACGGGCTCGGTGTTCACCGCCGAGGTGGTGACCAGCCGGGGCGGGGCCACCGGGTGGGCCGACATGCGGGCCGCCTACGAGGCGCTGGACCCGGAGACGCAGCGGCGACTGGCCAGCATGCGCGCCTACCACTCCCTCTACTACAGCCAGAGCCGGTCGGGGTACATGCCGACCAGGACGGAGGGCGGCGGCTACGACATGTACGGCTTTCACGACCTCGAGCCGTCGCTGAGGCCGCTGGTGAAGGTGCATCCCGAGACGGGGCGACCCAACCTGCTGATCGGGCGGCACGCCTACGGGATCGTGGGGATGTCCGAGCGCGAGTCGGAGGCGTTCCTCGACGAACTGAACGCCGAGGCCTGCCAGCCGCCGCGGATCCACCACCACCAGTGGTCTGCAGGGGACGCGGCACTGTGGGACAACCGCCGCCTGATGCACCGGGGCACCCCCTTCGACATGACGGAGCCCCGGGTGATGTGGCACACCCGCATCGCCGGCGATCCGGCCTCAGAACTGGCCGACAACCACCAGGACCACCACGAGACATCCGGCCGGGCCGTAATGGGAGACGACACCCTCATAGTCGGCTGAGTTCGGCCTCCAGTCCGTCCAGCGTCGTCAGACCTGCCGGTCGCGGGCTTCCCAGTAGGGCTTGCGCAGCTCGGTCTTGAGGATCTTCCCCGACGGGTTGCGGGGCACAGCGTCGATGCGCTCGACTGCGGCCGGAATCTTGAACCCGGCTAGGAGCTGGCGGCAGTGGGCGATGAGCTCCTCCTCGCTGGGGTTGGTGTCCGGCGCGGGCACGATCAGCGCCAGGGGCGACTCTCCCCAGCGCTCGCTGGGGATCCCGATGACGGCCACGTCGGCCACTGACGGATGGGCCATCAGGGCGTTCTCGATCTCGGCCGGGTACACGTTCTCGCCGCCCGACACGATCATGTCCTTGATCCGGTCGTGGATGAAGAGGTATCCGTCCTCCATGTATCCGGCGTCACCGGTGCGGAACCAGCCGAGTCCTTGGTCGTCGCGGCCCTCGGGGAACGCCTCGGCCGTCGCCTCCGGGTCGCGCCAGTAGCCCTTGAGGTTCTGGACGGTCCGGGCCCAGACCTCGCCCACCTCGCCGGCGGCGACATCGTGCCCGCCCCCGTCGACGATGCGCAGTTCCACGCCGGGCAGCGGCTTGCCCGCCGACCTCAACAGCTTCGCCCTCGGTCCGCCCGGGTCGTGGTCCTCGGGCACCAGCAGGGTCAGCGCTCCGGTGGTCTCGGTGAGTCCGTACACCTGGGTGTGAGGGCACTTGAGAAGGGCCAGCGACGCGACGAGCGCTTCCTCGGTGATCGGCGACGCTCCGTACACGATGCTCTCCAGTGAGGAGAAGTCCACGTCGGACGCGCCCGGCATCATCGGCAGGAACTGGAGCAGCGCCGGCACCATGAAGGCCGCGTTGACCCGATGGCCGGGAATGTCGGCGAAGATCGCGGCCGGGTCCACGTCACGGTGCACCACATTGGCGCAGCCCATGTACAGCCCGACGGTGGCCACTCCGCTGCCGCCGATGTGGAACAGGGGCAGCACGTGAAGCATCACGCTGTCGGGGTGCAGGCCGAGCATTCCGCTGATCGGGCCCACTATCGAGAAGACATTGCGGTTGCTGAGTTCCGCTCCCTTGGGCAGGCCGGTGGTGCCCGACGTATAGAGCTGGAGGCTCGTGTCGTCCTCGACGGACGGGTAGGCGGGGTCGGTGGCCGGCTGGCCGTTGATCCAGTCGGAGTAGCCGACCTGCCCCTCGGTGGCGGTGACGGCACCGACGAGAACCACCAGCGGCTGGCGGGGGAGGTCCATGGCACCCAGATGATCCAGGAACTCGTCCTCCACGACGACGAGTTCGACCTCGGCGTGATTCAGGATGTAGGCCATCTCGGCCGCGACTAGACGCCAGTTGACAGCCACAGTGACCGCGTTGATCTTGGCCGCACCGAATACGAGGGTGAAGTACTCGGCGATGTTCTTGCCGATGAACCCGACCCGGCTCTGCGAGCCAACGCCGGCCGCGATCAGCGCGTTGGCCACCTGGGAGGATTCGGCGTCGAGATCCCGGTAGGTCAGCGTGCGGTCGTGGCAGATCAGCGCGGGCTTGTCCGGGTTCTCGGCGGCCTGCCGGCGAGGTATGTCAGCAATGGACCGCATGGCGCTGCCTCCTTCTATCGGCGTCCGAATGGGCCAGATTATGCCCGATGCAGATGCGTATCTCCGGTGCCGGGACAGGGCTGCTCGCGATCGAACCCGCCACGGGGCATAGTGATGCGATGAGCGGCGACGGCGCCCCCGTGGATGAGATCCCGCCGCCGGCTGTGGTTGACCTGAGGCGCATGGGAGTGGAGCGCCTGGCCCGGCTGCGGGATGAGATGCGGTCCCAGGGGGTGGACGGGGCCGTGTTGATGCATGGTCCCCATGTGACCTACGCCACCGGTCATGTTCCCGAAGCGGTCGACGCCAGTCACGCCAGTCACCGCCGCGCGATGGCCATCGTGAGCGCGTCGGACCGACCGGCCCGGCTCCATGCCCATGACGCGGTCATGGAGGCTGCTTCGGGATCTGCGGAAACGGGCGATCCGCTGTGGCCTGAATTGGACGACGGCGCCGGTGAGGTGGGTTCGGCGATCGCTCAGGTTCTCGGCGACGTGACTGGTCGTCGAGTGGCGGTGGATGCCGTGACCGGTGCCATGGCCCGGGCCGGGGTGTTGCGGGGGGCCGAGTTGGTTGACGCCAGCAGGGTGCTTGGCCCGGCCCGCCTAGTGAAGACGGAGGACGAGCTGGCCTGCTTAGACCAAGCTCAACGACACACCGAGCGGGCCATGGTGGCGGCTCGGGCTGCCTGCATCCCCGGGTCCACCCGGGCTGAGGTGGCCGGGGCATTTCTCGCCGCGTTGCGCGACGGCGACTCCGAGCCGGGTCTCGGCTATCGGAACGGGATCGACCCGATCTTCCAGCCCATGCCGCTCCATCGTGACGGCGGGCCCCGCACTTCGACCGGCCATGTGGCCTTCCCCATCGGCGTGGAAAACCCTGTGTTCGCCGAGGGCGACCTGGTGTGGGTGGATGCCGGGGTGGGCTGGCAGGGCTACATGTCCGACTTCGGGTGCACCTGGGTGGCGGGGCGGGCACCGTCTCCGTCTGAGCAGTCGCTCTGTGATCGCTGGATAGCCGTGCTGGAGGCGTCGCTAGCGGTGGTGGGTCCCGGAGTCACGCTCGGCGACGTGGCCCGGGCCGCCCGGACTGTCGAGCCGGATGAGACGCCGTGGCTGCCGCAGTTCTACTTGGCCCACGGAGCCGGCTTGGAGAGTGCCGAGATGCCGATGATCGGCACGGACCTCGGCCAAGCCTTCGACGACGGCTTCGAGCTGGCGGCGGGCATGGTGCTGGTATTCGAACCGGTCATCTGGGTCGACGGGGTGGGTGGCTACCGGGCCGAGGAGGTCGTAGCCGTGACTGACGACGGCTGGCGACGGCTGGGCGGCGGCGATCACTACGAGCCGTTCAGAACATGAGCGCCGACCTGCTGCTGGCCCGGCGCGAACGGGTGTTGGATGCTATGGACTCTGCCGGCATTGACGTGCTGGTACTCGGGCGCCAGGACAACGCCGGCTACGCCTGCGGGATGCGCCGGCTGTGGACCGCGGGCACGCGGCCGTTCGGGGCGGGCTGCATAGTGGTGGGGGCCACGAGGCGGATCCATGCTCTGTCGAGTTGGGACGCTGGCATCGAATCCCCCATGACCTTCGACGACCTGTACCCGATCACCTGGAACCCGCGGATCATGGCCGCGTCCATGGCCGGGGTCGACGGCCTGGCTCGGGCTGGCCGGATCGGGGTGGATGAGCTGACCCCGTCGTTCCGCCGGGCCGCGGCCAACTTCGCTCCCCGGTCGGAGATCGCTCCGGCCGATGACCTGATGGCTCGGGTCCGCCGCCACAAGCTGCCCGGTGAGATCGAGGCCATCGCTTCGGGCTGCGCCGCGGCCTGGGTCGGGGTGGAGGCCGCGCTCGGCGCGGCCGGAGGCACGGACCCGGCAGTAGCCGCCATCAGGGCTCTGGCCGGTGTGGGAGTGACTGTCCCGTCGTCGGGGGTGCGGGCCGAGCAGCGTGGCGCCGAGCTGGCCGTCGATGTCGGCGTGATCTGCGACCTCTACGAGGGCGGCGTGGGTGGTGTCTTCGCCGGCGGCCGGCGAGCGGGCCCCACCGCGCTCGTTGACGCCTGCCGACCGGGAGCTTCGTTCGACGACCTGTCCGCAGCCGCGGCCACCGGCGACTGGCTGGTGCGCGGTCTGGGCATGGGCTTCGAGCGCCCGGTGATCGGCCCAGGTGTCGGCACCGGGGAGCGATTGGAAGCCGGGATGGTCCTCAGCGTCACCGACGGCCACCACCGCGACGTGGTGCACGTCACCGCCGACGGTCCCGCGGTGCTGTCGCAGCGGCCGTGACGCCGCGCCCGTAGCCTTCGAGTTCGTGATCCCGCTCGACGGCCCCTACTACGAGGAGTTGCGGGTAGGCCAGGAGATGCCCCGCCAGCCCTCGGTGGTGATCGACGACGGCATGGCCGCGCTGTACCAGTCGATGGTGGGCGAGCGGCTACCGATGACGATGGATCGGGCCGTCTGTGAGACCGTCACCGGGCGCCCAGGTCGTCTGGCCAGCCCCGCGCTGGTCATGCACCTCTCGATCGGGCACAGCACCACGCTCACCCGCAGGGCGATCGCCAACCTCTTCTACCGCGATGTGCGCCTGCTCAAGCCGGTGTTCGTCGGGGAGTCGGTCGCCACGACCGTCACCGTGGCCGCGCTGGCCGACAGCCGGCCCCGACCCGGCCGGCCCCACAGGGGCAAGGTGCTGGTAAACATCGTCACAACCGCCGACGGCGAGCCAGCTGTGACCTACCAGCGGGCCCCGCTGCTGCCCCAGCGGGGCGATGCGCAGCCCGGCCATGACGACGATCTGGGAACGCCGCCGTCGCTGGACCTGGCCTCCTACGCCGACCTCGTGCCGACCCACTGGGACTTCTCGCCGCTCGGCGCCGGAATCGAATGGCAGCCCGGCACCACTCTGGCGGACCCGGCCCGGGACGTGGTCGACAACGCGCTGGGGCTGGTGCGCCTCACCAACAACCTGGCCATGGTGCACCGCGACGCCGATGAGTCGCCCTACCCGCAGCGCCTGCTCTATGGGGGCCATGTCGTCGGTCTGGCCCAAGCGTCGCTGTCGAGGGTGCTGCCCGGCATGGCCACGGTGGTGGGATGGCACGGCTGCGACCACACCGGCCCTGCCTTCGAAGGTGACCAGGTGTCGTTCCGCCACACCCTCCTAGACGTCACTCCAGCCGGCTCCGGCCGTGCTTTCGCAGTACAGGTCGAAGGCTTCGCCCACCGCACCAGGGAGCCCGAGAAGATCCTCGACTGGACCGTCATAGCCGCCGCACCGTAGCGGGAGCGACTCGAAAGGCCGGGGGGTGGCGGCGAGGAACGGCCGACCGACAATGGGGCGAAGCCCCGTCGGTCGGACGGCCTCGACGACAGGACCCGCCGGCCGGGGGAACCACGAGCAAGGAGGGCGTAGGCTGCCCCTCGAACGCCAGAAAGGACAAGCCATGACCGACGTAGTGATCGTCGAGGCCGTCAGATCAGCGGTAGGAAAGCGCAACGGAACGCTGGCCCACACCCACCCGGCCGACATCCTCGGACCGGTGCAGATGGAGTGCTTGAGCCGGGCCGGCATCACCAGCGGCGAGGTCGACCAGGTGGTCGGCGGCTGTATCGACCAGGTTGGTGCCCAAGGCATGAACATCACCCGCACCGCTTGGCTGTCCCACGGCGGCGACCAGGCCACCGCCTGCTCCACCGTTGATTCCCAGTGCGGCTCGTCACAGCACGCCGTGAACCTGGCCTACAGCCTGATCGCCTCCGGTGCGGAGGACGCGGTGCTGGCCTGCGGCGTGGAGTCGATGTCGATGGTGCCCCTGGCGGCCAACGTGATGAACGGTCCTGGCAAGCCGGTTTCGCGCAGCTACTTCCAGCACTACGAGTTCACCAGCCAGTTCGAGGGCGCCGAGCGCATCGCCACCGCCTACGGCATCTCACGCCAGGACACCGACGATCTCGGACTGGAGTCGCAGCTGCGGGCGGCCACCGCCCAGCAGGAGGGACGCTTCGAGACTCAGATCGTGCCCATCGATGCGGTCCTGGTGGACGAGGACGGCAAGAAGACCGGCGAGACCGTGGAGTTCTCCCGCGACGAGGTCCCCCGGGACACGAGCCTGGAGGCGCTGGCCGCGCTCAAGCCGGTGGCCCGCGACGACGGCATCCACACTGCGGGCACGTCGTCGCAGATCGCCGACGGCGCGGCCGCGGTGCTGCTCATGTCGGCGGACAAGGCGGCTGAGCTGGGGCTCAATCCGATGGCCCGCGTAGCGCAGACCGCGCTGGTGGGCTGCGACCCGGTGTTGATGCTGGAGGGTCCCATACCGGCCACTGAGCGGGTGCTCGAGCGCGAGGGGATCACCATCGACGACGTCGACGTGTTTGAGGTCAACGAGGCTTTCGCGTCGGTGGTGATCGCCTGGCAGCGCACCGTCGGCGCCGATCCGGCCAAGGCCAACCCCAACGGCGGGGCCATCGCGTTGGGCCACCCTCTGGGCGGTACCGGCTGCATCCTCACCACCAAAGCAGTACACGAGTTGGAGCGCACCGACGGCGACTACGGCCTGGTGTCGATGTGCTGCGGTGGCGGCCTGGGAACCGGCACCCTCATCCAACGCGTCAACTGAACGACCCGGGTCGCCGGTCCCGGCTCAAGGAGTGCCGGGGTCAGATGATGCCGTCGGCTCGGAGCGCGTCCAGTTCGGTGGATGACAGGCCGGCCACGCTCGACAGCACTTCGTCGGTGTGCTCGCCGAGGAGGGGCGCGCCCGCGGGCGCGGCAGGAGTCTCGCCCAGCAGGCGGGGGAAGGGCGCCTGCTGGCGGACCGGCCCGATGACCGGGTCCTGCACCGTGCAGATGTCGCCCCTGGCCTGGACGTGCTCGTCGGCGGCGAGGTCGGCCACGTCGTAGATCTTGCCTGCGGGCACGTCGCAGGCAACCAGGCGAGCCTCGGCCTCGTCGGCGTCCAACCCGGAGACCCACTGGGCGACTATCGCGTTGATCTCGGTCCGGTTGTCGGCCCGGACCGCGGCGTCGGCGAAGCGCTCGTCGACGGCCAGATCGGGCCGGTCCATCGCCCGGCACACCCGCTCGAAGAAGACTTGGCTGCCGCCGACGAGGTACACGTAGCGCCCGTCGCGGCTGGGGTAGTTGCCGACCGGCGCGGCGATGTCGAGGCTGTCGCCCGAGCGGTTGCGGACCATGCCCAGCCGGTCGTGAGCGGCGATCGTCCACTCCATGATGCGCAGTATCGAGCCGTACATGAACACGTCGATGACCCCGCCCGTTCCGGTGCCGCGGGCGTCGCGCTCGTACAGCAGGCTGGTGACCGCCTGCGCCGCGAACACGCCGGACAAGTAGCCGGCGATGTTCACTCCCGGCCTCGCCGGCGCCCGGTCGGGATCGCCGGTGAGGTGCATCAGCCCGCTGAAGGCCAGCGCACTGCCGTTGAGGCCCACTACCAGAGACTTCGGGCCGTCCTGGCCGAACAGGCTGAATCGGGCCGTCACCAGATGCGGCGAGAGTCGGGACGGGTCGATGTTCCAGCGTTCGAGGGTGCCGGGGCGGAAGCTCTCGACCACCACGTCGCTGGAGTCGGCCAGACAGCGCAGCAGTTCCTGGCCCTGGGGGCGGCGCAGGTCGATGGTCACCGACTTGCGGCCCCGACCCTCGACCGACCAGTACAGCGAGTAGGGCTCACCGTCGCCGTCGTGGGCGTAGGGGCCCAGCTCGCGCAGCCTGTCGCCCCGGACGGGCTCCTCGATCTTGATGATCTCGGCACCCTGCTCACCCAGGATTGCGGAGCAGAACGGAGCCGAGACCCGGGATCCCAGGTCGATCACCCGCAGCCCTGCGAGGGGGCGTCTCACCGCGACCTCCGATCCACGGCGAGGGAAGCTACCCGCTGCAGCCCAGCGCTTGAGCCGGAACGAGCCATCGGCTAGCGCGATCCTCTGACGTGCACCGTCACCACATCGAGGCCGTGGTACTTCTGGTGCTGGACCGAGGCCGCGTAGTGGCGCAGCAAGCGCAGGGAGATCTCGCCCTCCTCGATTCCCTGGCCTCCCTCGGCCTCCTCGCTCAGGTACGCCAGCCGGTCCTCGAGGTTCTCCTCCTCGAACACGGCGAGGAACTCCAGCTCCACCCGGCCGTCGGCCGGGCGGGCTATCACTATGAAGCGGGGTGGTCCCTCGCCGGGTGCCGGCCCGCGCGGGTGGATCAGGCTTATGAGAGTCTCCTCGCCGGCCGAGCGCAGTCGCTGGGTCGACGGCTGGTTCCAAC
>VXWX01000059.1 GCA_009835735.1 Acidimicrobiaceae bacterium | reverse complement strand
CCGCCCCCGCCGAAGCCGACATGGTCGTTGGGGGTGCGCTCGATATCGAAGCGCCACGGGTCCTCGAAGGCCCGCGGATCGCGGTTAGCCGCCGCGTGCCAGAAGACCACCTTGTCGCCGGCGGCGATTCTCACCCCGCCGATCTCGTAGTCGGAAAGGGCCTGGCGGCGGAAGTGCAGCACCGGGGTGGCCCAGCGCACGATCTCCTCCACCGCGGTGTCCATGTACCGGTCGGGGTCGGCTCTGAACTTCTCCCACTCGTCACCGAAGTCGAAGAAGGCCATCATCCCCCAGGTGATCGCGTTGCGGGTGGTCTCGATGCCGGCCACGCACAACAGTAGGAAGAGCATGTCGAACTCGCTCTCAGTCAGGGCCTCGCCGTCGACGTCGGCTGCCAGCAGCGTGGTGATGATGTCGTCGGCGGGCGTGCTGCGGCGCTCCGTCTGCAGTTCGTGGGAGTAGCCGAACAGCTCGTCCGCGGCCCGGAGGATGTCCTCGCGGGTCTTGATGAACTCGGGATCGGCCCGGCCGATCAGGGCGTTGCTCCAGTCGCAGACCTTGGCTCGGTCCTCGACGGGAATGCCCATCACGTCGGCGACGGCCTGGAGGGGCAGTTCCGCCGAAATGTCGCGCACGAAGTCGCAGCGGCCGCGCTCGACGACATTGTCCAGGATGATGTCGGTGCGGTTCTGGAGGTAGTCCTCGAGCAGGCCGATCATGCGGGGGGTGAAGCCCCGGTTGACCAGCCTGCGATAGCGGGTGTGGCGGGGCGGGTCCATGTCGACCAGCGTCGGATGGCGCGCCGAGCCCGACACGGTGCGGTTCGGGTCGAGATCGCGCATCTGCGCCCCGCTGTGGCCGGACGAGAACACGTCGGCCCGCCGGTTGACCTCCTTGACGTGGGCGTGGCGGGTGACGGCCCAGTAGCCGGAACCCCTGTCGCCCTCGTCCACCCAGTGAATGCCGGGATCGGTCTCTCGCAGCCGCTCCATGACCTCGTGGTACTCCTGGCGCTGGAACAGGCCCAAGTCCCACAGGTCGACGCCCTCGGCCGAGCATCGCTGCGCTCCGTGATCGAGGGGACAACCTGCCAACTGCTCTTCGGAGGTGGTGATGCTCCCACCCTAATGGCGACGGTCAGCCCTATCGTGGGGCGGTGGATCTGCAGACCCTCATCGACCGGGCCGAGATCACCGATCTCCTGACCCGCTACGCCAGAGCCGTCGACCGGAGGGACTGGGACCTGTTCCGCAGCGTCTTCACCGCCGACGCCCGCATCGACTACACCCAGGTGGGAGGCGTCGCCGGCGACCTCGACACAGTCGTGGGCTTCCTGGCGCAGGTCATGCCGATGTTCGAGACGATGCAGCACATGATCTCCAACATCGACATCGCCATCGACGGCGACGAGGCCAAGGTCACCGCCATGGTCTACAACCCGCTGAAGCTTCCCGACAGCCCGATGTGGGCCACCGGAGGGTGGTACCACCACGAACTGGTGCGCACACCCGAGGGCTGGCGGAGCCGGTCCCTGACGGAGGAGGCCAGCTGGTTCGACGGCGTCCCCGAGCCCGAGAAGCCGGCCGGCACCGACTCCGCCGGCCAGGACTGAGCCAGCGCCAGCCACCACCTGAGCGAACACAATGACCGGACCCCTCGACGGCATACGCATCGTGGAGATGTGCGTGGCCGTCACCGGCCCCCTGGCGGTGACCCTCCTGGTCGACCAGGGCGCCGAGGCCATCAAGGTGGAGGAGCCCGGCTTCGGGGACCAGGGCCGCTATGTGGGCGTGGCGTCGGGCGGGATCTCGGCCCTGTTCCAGATGTGCAACCGAGGCAAGCGCTCTATCGCGGTGGACTGCACCCACCCGCAGGGTCGCGACATCGTGCTCGACCTCGCCGCCGATGCCGACGTGTTCGTGCAGAACATGCGGCCGGGGGTGGTCGAACGACTCGGTCTCGGCTACGACGACGTCACGGCTCGCAACCCCGGCATCGTCTACGCCTCGCTCTCGGGGTTCGGCCCCGACGGCCCCTACGCCCACCGGAGGGTGTACGACTCGGTGATACAGGCCCAATCGGGGCTCGTCGGCAACCAGACGGGCCCGAACGACGCGTCCCCCCGGTTCCTGCGCCAGGCCGCGGCCGACAAGGTCACCGCCTACACCGCCGCACAGGCCATCACCGCGGCACTCCTCGCCCGCGAACGGGGCGCCAGCGGTCAGCACGTCCAGCTGGCGATGCTGGACGCCTCGGTGGCGTTCCTGTTCGCCGACGCGGCGGCTCATGAGGTCGCGCTGGACAACGACCAGCGTCATCTTGCCCAGTCGTTCTCGGCCCACCAGAGGGCCATTGCCCTCGCCGACGGGCACGTGGTGGTGGCTGCGGTGACCGACGACGAGTTCCACGGCATGGCCAAGGCGTTCGGCGTGGACTCCACCGACCCCCGCGTGGCCGGCATGAGCGACCGCCAGCGCCACAAGGAGCAGACCAGCATGGTGTTCAGGGCCGTGCATGCCGCGGCCGCCGCCATGCCCCTGGCGGATGCGGTGGAAGCGCTGGATCGCCATCAGGTGCCGTTCGGCGTCGTGCTCGACGTGGAAGACGTCGCCGGCGACGTTCAGGCCGTTCACAACCAGCTGTTCACCGAGCACGACCATCCGGCGATGGGCCGGGTGCGCCAGCCCCGGCCCGCGGCCCGCTTCTCAAACACCCCGGCCGAGCTGCGCCAGCCCTCAGCGCCCGTTCACGGCCAGCACACCGACGAGGTGCTGAAGGAGCTGGGCCTGGCGGACAGCATCGACCGGCTCCGAGCCGACGGCGTGATCAGGTGAGCGGTCCCCAGTCGAACTCGACCGGCGACGGCGCCAAGAAGGCGTTCGATCGCGAGATGCTTCTCTTCGAGGAGTGGCGCGAGCAGTTCGAGCGGGACGGCGAGGCGCCCGCCATCCCGGCGGCCACCGTGGTCGTGCTGCGGGACGGCCCCGAGGGCGTGGAGTCGCTGATGCTGCGCAAGAACTCCCGCATCGCCTTCGGCGGGATGTGGGTGTTCCCCGGCGGCCGGATCGACGACGGCGACTACGACAGCTCCGGCGACATGATCACGGCCGCCCGCAACGCCGCGGCCCGGGAGGCCTGCGAGGAGGCTGCGATCTCACTCGACGCTGCCAGCCTGGTGCACTTCTCCTACTGGATGCCCCCGCCGATCGCGCCAAAGCGCTTCGCGACGTGGTTCTTCGCGGCAGAGGCACCCGCCGAGGAAGTCCGCATCGACGACGGCGAGATAACCCACCACGAGTGGATGACCCCGGCCGGGGCCATGCGACGACGCGACGACGGAGAGATTGAGCTGATCGCCCCGACGTGGGTGACGCTGCACACGCTCGGCGACTACTCCACGGTGGCCGGCGCGCTGGACGGTCTGAGCCGTCGCCGCCCCCGCCGCTACGAGCCTCGGCTCGGCACCGGGGAGCACGGACCGGTGTCGATGTGGTACGGCGACGCCGGCTACGCGACCGGCGACGCCTCGGTGCCCGGCCCCCGCCACCGCCTGGAGATGACTCCCGACGGCTACCTGTTCGACGAGTCCGGCTACACGGACCCCGACTAGCCGCGCACGGGAGCCAGCCGGAAGTGTCCACATGAACTTCTGTCAGTTTTCCACCTGTGCGGTGGTTACTTGACACGAGTTCGCAGCAGATCCTCGATCAACGCGACGAGCTCCAAGGGGCGGTCGCCCTGGATCGAATGACCCGCTCCGTCCACCACCTCGTGGACGGTTCCGGGCAGCCGTCGCATCCACTCGGCCACGTCGGCGTCGTCGACCACGCTCCAGGCGCCGCCCTGCCACAACGCGGTGGGCGCGGCGATGCGGGAGACCTTCTCCCACAGGCCCTCAAAGTCGATTTCGGCCCTGTCGCCGCTTTGCCAGTCCCGCGTGCGGTCGTAGTTCCACGTCCAGCGGCCGTCGTCCATCTCGTGGGCGTTGTGCAGCACGCCCCGGCGCAGCGATGACTCGCTGCGGGTGGGGTTGTGCTCGATGGTGCGTTGCAGGATCGTCTCGAAGCTGTCGAAGTGCTCCGGGCCGTCGATGAAGGCGATGATGGGCTCGGCCTTCTTGTGATCGGTGCCCGGCGTCACGTCCACCACCCCAAGGCGCCTCACCAGGTCGGGGTGGTCGGCGGCCAGGCAGATAGCGGTGAGGCCGCCGAGCGACATGCCCACCACGGCCTCGGCCCTCGGCGCCAGCGCCTGCATCGCCACAGCCACATCGCCGGCCATCGACGCCGGGCCGTAGTCGTGGGCCGGCCGGTGGTCGGAGTAGCCGTGGCCTGGCAGGTCCACCGCCACGAGCGGCCGTCCGAGGGCCAGCGCCACCGTGTCCCAGGTGTGGGCGTTCTGGGCGCCGCCGTGGATCAGCACCAACTCGGGCTCGGCGGTGCCCCACACCAGTGCCGACAGTCGCAGCCCCGACGGCAGCGCCATCGACTCCCGGCGGACTGTGGGCGGGCCGGAGTACTCGATGCCGTACTCGGCCGCGTTCTCACCGAACAGCCCGAACTCGTCGTAGGCGACCATCCGGCGATGCTACGCAGGCGCAGGCTGCGTGCGGCGGCGACGGGACGGCCGGCCGGAGACCACGGGCGGCTCCCAGCTGAACTTCCACGCAGCCACAGCGGCACCGACGGCCAGCCAGATCAGCAGCACGCCGAGCCGGTGCCACTCGAAAGCGGGGGCGTCCGACAACGGGTTCATGGCCTCGCCGAAGGCCAGACCGAAGTGCTTGAGGGGGAAGATGTTCCCGAGAAGGTCCAGCCAGGCGGGAGTCTCGCTGCCGAACGGCACGAAGATGTTGGAGATGAAGGCCAGCGGCAACAGGGTGGCGTTGGCGGTGGGCACCGCCATGGCCACCGACCGGGCCACCGAGGAGAGCGCCAGACCGAGCGCGGCGAACGAAGCGGAACCGACCGCGAAGGTGACGACCATGGCCGGCACCTTGGCCGCCTCGACGTTCACCCCGTAGGCCGCCACCCCCAGAACGACCATGGCGACCACTCCCAGCGCCGCGATCCAGACCGCCGACAGCACCACACCGCCGAGATAGGCCCAGGGCGGCAGGGGCGTGCCCCGCACCCGCTTGAGGATCCCGAGCTCACGCCGGCTGGCCAGGTTGATGCCGATACCGGTGTAGGTGGACGACGCGGCCGCGAACACGGCCAGGCCGGGCGTGTAGAACTGGCTGCTGTTGACCCGTCCGTAGACGGTGTCGAAGGCGTCGTTGCCGAAGATGGCGGTGAACAGCACCAGCATCAGGATGGGGAACACCAGCGTGAAGAAGGCCGCGACCGGTGTCCGCCAGAAGATCCGGTTCTGCATGCGGATGCACCGCCACAGCGTCCTCATGGTTGGCGGTCCCCGTCGTCGGGCGCCTGAGTCTCGTCGCCGTCGTCGTCAGCGACGAGACTCAAGTAGACGTCTTCGAGACTCGGAGTGGTGACGGTCAGCCCTTCAAGCTCGAACCCGCGCTCCGCCGCCCAACCCGTGACCTGGGCCAGGTCGGCTGTCGGCGTATCGGTGGTGATCTCCACATGCCGTCCCCGGCCCACGATTTCGCCCGAGACTGGTGCGAGCAGATCCGATACGGGCTCGACCCTGTCGGGCACCGCGAAGCGGATGAGTGCCGATCCGGCCCTGGCCCTCAACTCGGCCGGAGTACCCTCGGCCACGATCCGGCCCTGGGCCAGCACCGCCACCCGGTCGGCAAGATGCTCGGCCTCATCGAGGTAGTG
>VXWX01000146.1 GCA_009835735.1 Acidimicrobiaceae bacterium | reverse complement strand
GCGTTCTGGCGGGCCTGTCCCCACGATCCGGGCGACTACGCCAAGGTCACCGAGCGAGTGGTTCGAACCGACAAGACGGATCCGCGCACCAATGAAGAGGCCGTCGCGGTATGGCGGTTGATCGTCTTCGACCACGACGAGGAGCGGCTCGGGCGCACCCTGTCGGACGCAATGAACGAGCTGGCCCTGGCCACGATCCCGGGAATGTTCTCGGCCGGCTCCGCGGCCCGCCCCCGCGCCTTCGGTGTCTACCGGCCGGCCACCGTGCCGGCCGAGGCGGTGCCCCAGTACGTGACGTTCCTCGACGGCGAGCGCACGGTCGTCGACCCCGTGCCCGTGGTGGCCGCGCCGGTGTCGCCCGTGCCGTCCCCCGCCCCCGCCGCAGGCGGCCGCGACTGGGGCCCCACAGTGCCGTCGCCGCTGGGCCGGGTCGTGGGCGCCCGCTCCGGAGACAAAGGGGGTAACGCCAACTTGGGGGTGTTCGCCCGCTCCGCCGATGCCTTCCAATGGCTCGACGGCTTCCTCACCACCGAGCGGCTGCGCGAGCTGTTGCCGGAGGCTGCCCCGCTGCGGGTGGACCGCCACCGGCTCGCCAACATCTGGTCTCTGAACTTCGTTGTCCACGGGCTGCTCGGCGACGGTGTGGCCGCCTCGGACCGCCAGGATCCGCAGGCCAAGAGCCTGGGCGAATGGCTCCGGGCACGGGTCGTGGCCGTTCCGGAGATCTTTCTCGGATCGTGAACGGGCAAGAGCCAGAGGATCCGCTACCGCGACGGCGCCACACGCGGTATCTTCCTGGGACGGTAACTTCCTAGGAAGGGACTCACAGACTGTGAACCTGGCCGACCTGCTGCAGGATCTGCTCGACGAGCAGGCCAGTCTCGACGAGGTCGTGGCGTCGCTCGATGAAGGCGCCTGGGACCTGCCCACCCCGAGCCCCCGATGGTCGGTGACCGACCAGATCGGCCACCTGTGCTATTTCGATCGGTCCGCTGCGCTGGCCATCCGCGACCCCGAGGCATTCGCGGCCGAGGCCGAGCGGCTCATGGAGGCTTCGCAGGTGAGCGAGACTTCGGGAGACGACTTCACCCTGGGCGAGTTCCGCCGCCTGCCCCCCGCCGACCGTCTGGAGCGCTGGCGGCAGGGTCGGCGTGAGCTGGCTGCGGCCGCCGGCACGCTCGGCGAGCGCGACCGGGTGAGCTGGTACGGGCCCTCGATGGGGGCCAAGTCCTTCGTCACCGCCCGGCTCATGGAGGCGTGGGCCCACGGCACCGACGTGTGCGACACCGTGGAGGCGCGCCGTGCGCCCACCCACCGGCTCCGCCACGTGGCCCAGCTCGGCTACATCACCCGGGCCTGGACCTACATCAACCGGGGCCTCGCACCGCCCGAGGGCGACGTTCGGGTGGAGTTGGCCGCTCCGGCTGGAGATCTGTGGGCCTGGGGTGACGTCGCCGCGGCCGGTGACAACTCGGTGAAGGGACCTGCTCTCGACTTCTGCCTGGTGGTGACCCAGCGCCGCCACGTTGCCGACGCGGCCCTGGAGATCTCCGGTGAGCGCGCCCGCGAGTGGCTGTCCATGGCGCAGGCCTTCGCCGGGCCGCCCACCGATGGACCCCGGGCCCGAGCGGCCCGTGAGCGCAGCGAACAGGAGCGGGAGACCAGGGCCCGAGCGGCCCGTGAGCGCAGCGAACAGGAGCGGGAGACAGGCGCACGTGAGAGGATCGGCTCGTGAGCCTGGTCGAGTCGGCCCGGGACGATCGTGGCGTGGTCACCGTCACGCTGGCTGATGAGGCCAACCGCAACGCCTTGAGCCGCCGGCTGCTGGCCGAGCTGTCCGTGGTCCTGGACGACGCCGACGCCGACCCGGCCGTGCGGGTGGTGGTGCTCACCAACTCGGGACGGGTGTTCTGCGCCGGCGCCGATCTGAGGGAAAGTTCGACCTCCGTCGACAACAACGTCGTCGTGGTCAGGGCCAGCGAACTCTTCGGCCGGTTCCGCCGGTCCGGCAAGCCTTACGTGGGGCGCATCGCGGGGCACTGCGTGGCCGGCGGGATGGGCTTAGCGGCGGCCATGGACATCTCCATCGCCCGCGACGACGCCCGGTTCGGTTTCACCGAGGTGCGGGTGGGGGTGGCTCCGGCCATGATCTCGGTGCTGTGCCTGCCCAAGATGCGCCGGGCCGAGGCGACCGCGGCCTTCCTGCGGGGCAACCGCTTCAGTGCCGCCGAAGCCGTCCGTCTGGGCCTGATCAACGGGGCCGTGGCCCCGGAGAGCCTCGATGACGAGGTGGAGGCGGTGGTGACGGACCTGTTGGCCGGCGGCCCGTCGGCGCTGGCCGCGGCCAAGCAGCTGGTCGATCGAGTCCCTGAGATGCCCTTCGACGATGGCCTCGACTGGGCCGAGCGGCTCTCGGCCGAGCTGTTCGCCAGCGACGAGGCGGCCGAAGGCATGGACGCGTTCTTGAACAAACGCACCCCTGAATGGGTGCCGGACAACGGGGAAAACCCATGACAGAGATCCTTAATTCAGTGTCGACGATGACTCCGCAATGGCTCGAAGGGGCGCTCACCGAGGCCGGTCACGCCCCGCCACCGATTACTGCGGTGGAGGTGCGCCCGATGGACGACTTCCTGGGCGCCATGGGCGAGGTGGTCATCGTGTCCGTTACTTACGACGGCGACACGGACCTGCCGGGTGAGTTCGTGGCCAAGTGCCCCATGGACAACGAGTTCGCCCGCCTGAACGCCGCGGTGATGCTGTCGTACCAGCGCGAGAACGGCTTCTACGACCATCTGGCGGCCCAGGTTGCCGCCCGCACCAACATCACCATCCCCACGTGCTTCGTCAACCTGTTCGACCCGGAGACCCACGCGGCCACCCTGCTCATCGAGCGGGTCCACCCGGCCAGCAAGGGCGACATTCTCGACGGCACCACCTTCGAGCGGATGCGCACCCTGGTCGGCAACCTGGCCGGGATGCATGGCGTCTACTGGATGGACGAGACGCTGAACACCCAGGACTGGCTGATCGACTGGACCGCTCCGTCGCTGCTGGCGGGCATCGAGCGAACCCAGGAGAGCTGGAGGAACGTCCGCGAGCAGTACCCGCAGTTCCACTCCGACGACCTCGTCGCGATGGCGGAGGCCTTCCTGGCCGACGTCCCGGCGTGGCTCGAGCGGTTCGCCCAGCGACCCTGGACGCTCATCCACCAGGACTATGAGCTGGACAACGTTCTGTTCCGGGAGGACGGCCCGGTGATAGTCGACTGGCAGTCGCCCATGCGGTCGTTCCCCGGGATGGACCTGGGCTGGCTGTTGATGGCCAGCCACAACGACGAGACCCTGGCCCGAGAGCCCGAGCTGCTGGACCACTACCGTCACGAGTTGGCTGCGGCC
The DNA here is from genome assembly GCA_009835735.1 of Acidimicrobiaceae bacterium. Taxonomy (GTDB): domain Bacteria; phylum Actinomycetota; class Acidimicrobiia; order Acidimicrobiales; family Aldehydirespiratoraceae; genus Aldehydirespirator. Next base: position 2,420 of record VXWX01000146.1, on the reverse strand, counting down.
GGCGGGCCCCGGTGGAGCGCCGACGACCTGGCCGAGGACCTGGCCTGGACCGGTTTCTTCTGGGTGTCGGTCTCGCACGTTCCCTACACGGCGACGGTGGAGTTTGGCGAGGAGTTCCGCTTCCACCGCCGTTTCAAGGCCATGATGGAGGGCACCATCGCCGGGGCCGAGCGCTGGGGCGCCGCCGAGCGCATGAAGGCCCACATGTGATCCGGCCGTAGGTTGGGGGCCGACGGCTACACGGCAGAGGAGGCCGCGGCGTGCAGGGACTGATACTCGAGGGCACCACCGAGGACAGTGTCCGCCTCTCCGGCGACCTGGAGTTGGTGGGTTCGCTGGCGCCCCGACAGGTGCGGGTCGAGGTCCGGGCAGCCGGAGTGTGCGGCAGCGACCTGAGCTGCGTGCTGGGCAAGTACTACATGCCCGTCCCGCTGGTCCCGGGCCACGAGGCCGCTGGCGTGGTTCTGGAGATCGGCTCGGCCGTCACCTACTGCTCGGTCGGCGACCACGTGATCCTGTCGACGTTCGGCAACTGCGGGCACTGCCCGGACTGCGAGGGCGGCGACCCGGGCAATTGCACGAACGTTGCGCTGGGATCACTGAGTCAGCCCTTCGCCGAGAACGGGCAGCCCATCTACAACTTCGCCAACATCGGCGCCTTCGCGCAGCAGGTCGTGGTCGGCGAGAACCAGTGCATTCCCGTCCCCGCGGAGATGCCCCTGGCCGCGGCCGCGCTGATCGGCTGCGGGGTGGTCACCGGCACCGGCGCGGTGTTCAACCGGGCCGAGGTGCAGATCGGTGACACCGTGGCCGTTATCGGCGCCGGCGGGGTGGGTCTCAACGTGATCCAGGCGGCCCGACTGGTCGGCGCTTCCGCCATCATCGCTATCGACCGGGTGGCGGCGAAGGAGGCCCTGGCCCGCGAGTTCGGCGCTACCGACTTCGTGCTGGCCGAAGGCGACGACTTCGACCCCGTGGCCGCGGTCAAGTCGCTGTGCCCCGCCGGGGTGCACCACGCCTTCGAGGTGGTCGGCAGCACCGCGTTGCTGGCCCAGGCCATCTCGATGACCCGCCCCGGCGGCAACGTGTGCGCGGTGGGTGTGCCCGATCTGGGGGCCAAGGTCACCTACCCGTTCCTGGACCTGCACCAGAACAAGAGCCTGCTGGGCATCCGGGCCGGTGGCGCCCGGCCCCGCAAGGACTTTCCCATGCTGGCCGACCTCTACCTGAGAGGCCGGCTGAAGCTGGACGAGATGATCTCCCGCACTGCCGGCCTCGAAGGCCTGCAGGACGCGTTCGATGCTCTCAAGACCGGCGCCGAGGCCCGCACCGTCCTGCTTCCCAACGGTTAGTAGTGCGTCTGGGAGGGGACGTCGTCGAGGCCGCGGGTCAGCTGCTCCATCTCGGCGACCAGGCAGGCCGACACCGATGCTCGGGCGACGGCCTCGCAGCGGGGATGGTCCGCGACCTCCAAGGGATTGATCGCCACCAGCGTCACGCCGAGACCGTCGTCCCTCACCAGGCTGGCGCACATCGCCACCCCCTCCTCGTGCGAAGCGTCCGGACCGTCGGTCGCACGCTCGACGTCGGGGACAGTGTTGAGGCTTGTGAGAATGTCGTCCACCTGGCCTGCGGGCAGAGATGTGGTGAACGCGTACGACGTGGTCTCGCAACCTGCGACCCGGTACAGGCCGCCCCCGAGGTGCTCCATGTCGACACCGGATGAGGTCAGGGTCAGCGTCGGCTCCTCCGTCAAGGCGAGGCCAAGCATCGTGCCGAGCATCGGGACGTTCGCCGCGGCCAGGACCAGTTGGCGGAACTCGGCGGGGTGCAGCGTGCAGCGAGGATCAGTCATCGGTCCGATCGAGCAGCGGTCGCCGCTGGGGCTGGTCAGCTCGAGCCGGGCGCCCGGCAGGTGGAAGACCAGAGCGGCCGCTATCTGAAGGGTTCCGGCCATGGGGACGGTCGAGGGCATGTGGGTGCTCCTTTCGGCATGGAGAGATCGCCGCCGCGACAAGCGGCGGCGTCGAAAGGGAGCGAGATCTCGCGTGGGCGCTCCGACCCAGGGCCGAATCCGCCGCGCCAGGCGCCGGGTTCGGCGATCGGCCGGTGACTCTAGCCACCAACCTGCTTGGCCGCGTCGCTAGTTCCTGAGGGCTCGCCAGCCGTCCCGCAGTTCTCGCATATTGGTCAGCTCGTAGGGGAAGGACTGCAGCCAGTCCTTCCACCCGGCGGTACTGAACAACTCGTACTCGTCGGTGCGGACATGGAACTGGTCCGGCTCGATGATCTCGATCTCGGCACCGCCGGGGGCGTTGGGGTGGAAGGCGCAGTAGATGAGGCCAGCGTCGAGATTGCCGAGCACGGCCCGGTAGTCGGCCGGTCGGCCGCGGGGCCGGGAGAAGTCCGTCTCCAGCACC
>VXWX01000007.1 GCA_009835735.1 Acidimicrobiaceae bacterium | reverse complement strand
CCAACGCCCGGGTGGACGTGATGTCGGCGTTCGTGAGCTTCGAGCGGGTGTTCGAAGTGGTTGACACCCCCAACCCGATCACCGACTCCAGTGACGCCCGCGATCTGAGGCAACCGGAGGGGCGAGTCGAGTTCCGGGGCGTGAGCTTCGCCTACCCGTCGACCGACGACACCCCAGAGTCGCTGGGCGTGGCCGCAGCCGGCGTCAAGGACGGCTCAGCAGCGGCCGGCAGGACCCCCGGGTCGCCGGACGCGGCCGCGGTCGACTCCCAGGACGAATCTGCGGGGGCCGTAGAGGTGCTGGTCGACATCGATCTCGACATCGCGCCGGGCCGGATGGTGGCTGTGGTGGGCCCGTCGGGCTCGGGCAAGACCACGCTCGTGTCGCTGGTGCCCCGCCTCTACGACGTGACTGAGGGCGCGGTCCTGGTCGACGGCGCCGACGTGCGCGACCTGACGCAAGCGTCGCTGCGGGCCGCCATCGGCACCGTCACCCAGGATCCGCACCTGTTCCACGACACGGTGGCCTCCAACCTGCGCTATGCCCGGCCCGACGCCGCCGACACGCTGCTGGTGGAGGCCTGCCGGGCGGCCCGTATCCACGACGTGATCGCGGCCCTGCCCGACGGCTACGACACGGTGGTCGGAGAGCGGGGCTACCGGCTGTCGGGCGGCGAGAAGCAGCGTCTGGCCATCGCCAGGATGCTGCTCAAGGATCCGGCCATCGTCATCCTCGACGAGGCCACGTCGCATCTCGACACCGAGAACGAGGCCCTGGTGCAGGAGGCTCTGACCGAGGCCCTGCGGGGCCGCACGTCGCTGGTGGTGGCCCACCGCCTGTCCACCATCGTCGACGCGGACCTGATCGTGGTGCTCGACGAGGGCGTGATCACCGAGTCGGGCACCCACGACGAGCTGCGGTCAGCCGGGGGCCTGTACGCCGAGCTGTACGAGGGCCTGCTGCGAGCCGAGATCGCCGAGCGGATGGTGCCATGAGCAGCTCGATCAGCGCGGACCAGACCCTGTCAGTGGGCGAGCTGGCCCAAGTGCTTCGCTGGAAGCTGGACGAGGCTTTCCCCAGCGGGGTATGGGTGGCCGGCGAGATCGACAGCATCACGCGTGCCCGCAGCGGACATGTGTACTTCGACCTGGTCGAGCGTTCTGAGCGGGCCGAGCCCGGCGCACCGCCTCTGGCCTCACTGAACGTGGTGCTGTTCCGCGACGACAAGGACCGGGTCAACGCCACGATCAAGCGCCACGGCAATGCCATCCGCATGGACGACGGAGTGAGCGTGCGCATCCAGGGGATGCTCGACTTCTACCCGCGGCGGGGCCAGCTCCAGTTGCGCATGATCGCCATCGACCCGGCCCACACCCTCGGCGCGATCGCGGCCGAACGCGAAGCGCTGCTGAAGGCTCTGGCCGCCGAGGGAGTCCTGAGCCGCAACACCGGCGTCGCCCTGGCGCCAGTGCCGCTGCGGGTCGGCCTGGTCACCTCAGCCAGCAGCGCCGCCCATGCCGACATGTTGAAGGTGTTCGCCACCAGCGGCTTCGCCTTCAAGGTGTTCGAGATCGACACACGGGTGCAGGGCCCCGACGCGCCCGCCGAGGTCGCGGCGGCCATCGGCGCGGCGGCCGGCGCCGGTGTGGACGTGGTGGTGCTGGCGCGAGGGGGCGGCAGCCGCACCGACCTGGTCGCGTTCGACCACGAGCTGGTGGCCAGGGCCATCGCGATGTGCGAGCGCCCCGTGTTCACCGGCATCGGCCACGAGACCGACCGCAGCGTGGCCGACGAGACCGCTCACACCGCCTGCTCGACGCCGACGGCCGCGGCCCGGGCCGTGGTTCAGCGGGTGGAGGGCTGGCTGGAGCAACTCGACACCACCGGTCGCAGGATCGAGGTGTGCGGCCGCCGTGCCCTGGCCGCGGCCGAGAGCCGGACCGGCAGCACCGCCCACGATGTGGCCCAGCAGGCGCGGGCCGCGTCCCGGCGGGCCGACCGCAGGCTCGACGCCGCCGCCCGGCGACTCACCCGCACGGGACGGGCGGCCACAGCCCTCGCCGGGCGCCGGGTGGCTGCGGTCACCCACCGGCTGTCGGTGGCCGGACCCGCAGCCGAGCGCAGGGCCAGCAGCCGTCTCGATCGGGCCTCGGCCCGGCTGTCGGTGGCCGGCCGCCACGAGATCCGCCACGCCCAACGTCAGCTGGACGCCATCGCCACCAGGGTCCGGGCCCTCGACCCGGCCCTGATTCTGCGCCGGGGGTGGTCGATGACCCGGCGCGATGACGGAGCGCTGGTGCGGTCGGTGCGTGACGTATCGCCCGGCGACGGCATCGTCACCCATCTATCGGACGGCACGTTGGAGAGTACGATTCGCTCCCGGCGCGACAGCAGCGAGGACCGAACGCCATGAGCACCCGAGAGCCCACGTCCGGCCCAAGTGACGACACCGAGCCGGGCTACGCAGCGGCCATAGCCGAACTCGAGCAGATCCTGGAGGAACTGGAGGGCGAGGATCCTGACGTGGACGTGCTGGCCAGCCGGGTCGAGAGGGCAGCCAACCTCATCGAGATCTGCCGACGCCGTATCACCAACGCGGGCATCCAGGTGGAACGGGTCGTCTCCGCGCTGCAGTCGGACACCGAGACGTGACCGTCCCACCACCGAAATCCCAGCCACTAAGGACCTCAGAGGTCCTCAACTACAGGAATTTCGTATGAGCGTGACCGTTCCCGCCGGGCAGCGAGCCGAACCCCCGGCAGAGCTGACGACGATCGCGGCCAGGGTCCAGATCCGCCTCGGCGAGATCCTGGCCGCCGAGCGCCAGGAGTGGGCCGCGCTGGACCCGAGCCTCGACGAGCCGCTCGGCGACCTGGCCGACATGGTCCTGGGCGGGGGGAAGCGCATCCGGCCCGCCTACTGCCATTGGGGCTGGCTCGTGGGCGGCGGGGACCCGAGCGGCGACGGTGCCCTCGACGGCGGCTGCGCCCTGGAGATCCTCCACGCCTTCGCGCTGGCCCACGACGATGTGATGGACGGCTCCGACACCCGGCGCGGCGCGCCGACGGTGTGGCGAAAGTTCGTGCAGCGCCATCGCGAGCGGGAGTGGCGCGGCGAGGACCGGCGCTTCGGTGAGGCAGCTGCGGTGCTGGTGGGCGACATGGCCATGGTGCTCGCCGACCGCACGCTGGGGTGGGTGTCCCCCGAGACTCGGGCCGTGTGGGACGGGCTGCGCACCGAGCTCAACATGGGCCAGTACCTGGACGTTGTCGGGGGCGCCCGGGGGAGCGCCACCGCGGACGAGGCCCGCAGGATCATCGAGCACAAGACGGCCCGCTACACGGTGGTGCGACCACTGCAGCTCGGCGCAGCGCTGGCCGGACGCCCCGACCTGGCCGAGCCCCTGGCCCGCCACGGCCTTCCAGTGGGCTTGGCCTTCCAGCTGAGAGACGACATCCTGGGCGCGTTCGGAGACCCGGCCGCCACCGGCAAACCCGTCGGCGACGACCTGCGAGAAGGCAAACCCACGCTGCTCATGGCCATGGCGAGAGCCGCCGCCGCCCCGTCGCAGCTGGCACTCCTTGACCTGGTCGGCTCCGAGATGAGCGACGAGACGGTGGCCGAGGTACAGCAAGTGATAGTCGACACGGGCGCTCTCGCGAGCCTCGAGAACGAGATCTCATTACTCCTGGAAGAGGCTCTGGGCGCGCTGGAGGCACTTCCCGACGTGCCCGCCGCCAAGGAAGCCCTGGCCGCCACCGCCCGCTTCGTAGCGACGCGCCAAGCCTGAATTCGTCCCCACACCGGTGGTGGACTAGAACCTTCCGGGGGTAGACGATGACGTTGTCAGCGGAGCTATCGAGCATCGTCGGCGGCGACCGGGCCGAGACCGATCCGGCTGCGATCGGGGCCCGGCTGCGCGACAACTCGTGGCTTTCGCCGGTGCTGTCGGGGTACATCGACGCCATGGCCGGAGCCTCCGTCGGCGGTTCCCTCGGTGTGGAGGCCATCGTCGGGCCGGCGAACCTCGAGCAGCTCGCCGCCTGCGTGGCCGCGGCCTACCGGCACGACACGCCCATCACCATGCTGGGTGCGGGCACCTCCAACTTCGGACAGTCCATACCCATGCGAGGCGGGATCGTGATCGAGCTCAGCCGCCTGTGCGAGATGGGCGACCCGGCCGTCGCCGCCAGCAACGGCCGCATCACTGTCGGAGCGGGTGCCCTGCTCGGGCGCGTCGACGCCGTGGTCCGCGCCCACGGCGCCGAGCTCCCGGTGATGACCACCACCTACGCCGCCTCCCACGCGGCCGGGTGGGTGGCCGGCGGCCATGTGGGGCTGGGTAGCTCGTCATGGGGCACGATCTGGGACGGCAACATCGTTGGGGCGACCGTCATGACCTGCGAGGCCGTGCCCCGGCTGCTGCACCTCGACGAGGACTCGGTCGAACCGGTCCTTCACGCCTACGGAACGACCGGGATCATCACCGACGTCACGTTCCGTCTGGTGCCGGCCCGCACCTGGGTGGAGATGGTGGTCGCCTTCCCCCGCTTCGACAACGCGGCCCGCTTCGTGGTCGACCTTGCCGAGCAGGCTGAGGGCATCCGGGTGGCCGCGGCCCAGGAGCCGATGCTCACCCCGGCCTTCACCGCCCTGGCCGACGACGCTGCCGACGACGACGCGCTGGTCATGGCCATCGTCGCGGACTCCGAGACCGACTTCGTGACCGCCCTGGCCGCGGCGCGCGGCGGCCGGGTCATCCCGTGGCAAGGCCTGGGCGCATCCCGCCGGCCGACCCTCGCCTACATGGTCTACGGCCACCGCATGCTGTGGGTGAAGAAGCTCTTCGCCTCGGCCGCGTTCCTGCACTGCTACCTGTCGGAGTCGCGGCCCGTCGATCAGCTGCTCGCCATCAAGGCGCGGTTCGGCGAGCATTGCCTGGTGGAGATGAAGTACATCCGGTCCCGCTGGCTTCGCGAGCGCTGGGGGCAGTCCGGCGACGGCGTGATCTTCGCACCGCTGGTGGGGATGGCGAACGGGCGCGAAGACCTCGACGATCTGCTCGCCTTCTGCGACGGCATCGGGGTGGCGTACCAGAACCCCCACACCTTCTTCCTCGACGAGCAGGGGCTGTTCGCCGATCCGGGGCTGTTGCACCGCTTCAAGCGCCAGGTGGATCCCCACGGGCTGCTGAATCCGGGCAAGCTGAGCGACGAGCCCTCATCCGCGGTAGGAGTCCGATGATTATCGATCATGTGGCCTTGGAAGTGGACGACATCGACGAACGCGTCCAGAGGCTGGAGGCCGCCGGCCTGCGGGTGCTGCGTCACGGCATCCGCTACAGCACCGGTCAGCGGATCGTGATGATGGGCGACGGGACCGGCAACAAGCTGGAGCTGATCGAGGCCGAGCCGGATCCGGAGGGCGGCACCCGCGAGGCACCCGCATTCGCCCATCTCGCGCTGAGAACCGACGACGCCGACGACGCCCACAGCAGGCTGCAGGCCGCCGGCTTCCAGAGTCGGTCCGAGCCCCACGACCTGGCCGCAGCCCGGGCCCGTTCCGCTCTGCTCGACGGCGGTGGAGGCTTCCGGGTGCAGGTCATCTCCTACGCCGACGACAGCCCGGATGCGGTCACCTGGGACCAGGACGGGAGCGGGTAGCGGCCGTGGATCTTGGACTGGCGGGACGTGAGGCCCTGGTGGTGGGAGGCTCGGCCGGCATCGGTCTGGCCACCGCCCGGCTGCTGGCAGCCGAGGGAGCCTCGGTCACGATCGCAGCCCGCGACGCCGACCGGCTGCGGGCAGCCGCGGCGGACGTCGGGGAGACCACGGCCTCCAAGGTCGAGTGGTTCTGCGTCGACGTGACCGGCGAGGACGCCGAGGCTCAACTGGAGGCGCGTTATTGCGACGGCCGCGGCCTCGATGTGCTGGTCGTCACCGTCGGCGGTTCCATCCGGGGCCGGTTCGACTCCTTCGGCGACGACGCCTGGCACGACAACTACAACATGAACGTCATCGGGCCGGTGCGGGTGGTTCGCGCTTTGCTGGGAAGCCTGGAGGCCGGCCGCTCTCCGGCGATCGTGCTGCTGGGAGCGGCCGGGGCCAAGATGCCCTACGTGAACCAGGTCGTGTCCAATGTCCACAAGGCGGGGCTGCTGGCTCTGGTGAAGACGCTGTCGCACGAGTTGGCCGGCAAACCGATCCGCGTGAACGCCATCAGCCCGGGACGGACCCTCACGCGGCTGTGGCTGGACCGCGCCGAGCAGCTCGCAGCCGAGCAGGGCACCACGCCCGACGAGGTGATCGAGGAGTTCGCAGCCGAGATCCCACTGGGCCGCTTCGCCGAGCCCGACGAGATCGCCCAAGCGGTGGTGTTCGTAGCCTCCGAACGGGCCAGCTACATCACCGGCCAGTCGATCTCGGTGGACGGCGGTGTCGGCAGGGGCTTGCTATGAGCGCACCGTCTCCGATGACTCGACGGCACGAGGCCGTCCAATTTGCACTGAACGAGATCCGGAGCCTGCGGGACACGCTCGGGCCTTCGAACGAGCTGCTGGACGCGGTCGGTCCCGTGCTGGCGGGACTGGCCCTGCACGAGGATCTGTTCAACGCCGGGACCTTCCCCGTGGATCCCGGGGCGCTGATGACGATCTACGAGCTGAGCGTCGATCCCGACGGGAGGCTTGGCCTGTACGCCTCGGCCGGGCTGCCCGGCAAGTCCCAGCCCCCGCACGATCACCGCACCTGGTCGGTCATCGCGGGAGTGCGGGGCGCGGAGTTCAACCGGTACTTCGAGCGCATCGACGACGGCCGCGACGCTCAGCAGGGCCGGTTGGAGCCCCGAGGCGAGCGCACCCTGAGGCAGGGCGACGCCAACGGCATGATGGGCGACGCCTTCCACACGATCCGGGTCCTCGACGAGGGCCCGGCGATGCATCTGCACCTCTACGGCTATCCCCTGGACCGCCTCGATGGCCGCATCTACTTCGACAGTCCCGCCGGCGGCGTCGAGCGCCCCTTCATGGGCCGACCCGACTTGCGCACCGCCAAGGTGACCGCCACCGAGTTGGCCGCCATGGGCGCCGACGGTGAGGAGCTCGCCGTTCTCGACACCCGCGACGTCGCGGCCCACGCCGGCGGCCATGTGCCGGGCTCGTGTCCGGTGCCGGCCCCGGACCTCGAGTTGAGGCTGTCCGGGCTGCTGCCCCGCCGAGCGGTGAGGGTGGTGGTGATCGGCGAGGATGATTTGGCTGCGCATCGGGCCGGCCACCAGATCCGCAGGATCGGCTTCACGAACGTGGCGGTGCTGGCCGGCGGCGTCGAGTCCTGGCAGCAGGCCGGCTACGAGGTGCACGACGGGATGCACACCATGTCCAAGGCCTTCGGTGAGCACTTGGCGCACGCTCGGAACACCCCGATGATTGGAGCCGACGAGCTGCGATCGCGGCGCGAGCAGGGTTCGCCGGTCGCGCTGGTGGACTGCCGGCCCGAGCCGGAGTTCGCGGCCCGTCACGTCCCCGGAGCGGACCACGCCTCCGGCACCGAGTTGCTGGCCCGGGTGCTCGGGATGGGCCTCGGGCCCGGCACGCCGGTAGTGGTGAGCTGCGCCGGGCGCACGCGTTCGATCATCGGCGCCCAGACGCTGATCGACGCCGGGGTGACCGCCCCCGTGCTGGCCCTGGAGAACGGCACGATCGGTTGGGAGTTGGCGGGAGAGGCTCTCGACTCGGGCGCGCAGGAACCAGACCCAACCCCACCCTGCGCCAGCGCCCTGCGGGATGCGGCGGAGCGGGTCCGGGACCTGGCCGACCGGCACCGCGTGCCGGTGATCAGCGAGGTCGATCTGGCCACCTGGCAGGCCGATGACTCCCGCACGACCTATGTGTTCGATGTGAGCTCCCCTGCCGACTACGAGGCTGGGCATCGTCCCGGATTCGCCTCCGCGCCCGGGGGCCAGTTGCTTCAGGAGCTGACGGCTCGCACCGCGGTGCCGTCGGCCCGCATCGTGGTGGCTGATTCCGATGGCGTGCAGGCGCTGATCACGGCCTACTGGCTGCTGATGATGGGCCGCCACGCCTACGCCCTGCCGGAGGCCAACCGGGGCCGCTGGCTGGAGTCGGGCCCCGACGCCACCGCCGAGTTGGCGCTACTGGAGAAGCCGTACGAGCGACTCGAGGGCCGCCTGGAAGCCATGCAGGGCTACATCGACTGGGAGCTGGACCTGCTCGACCGAGTCGATCCGGCGACTTTCGCCCTCGGCTCCACAGGCTCGTGAGTCCCGCGGTCGGGGTCTACGTCAACAACCGGGCCGCGGTGTTCAGCGGCGCCCGCTTCGGCCTCGACGACCTCGTGACTCTGGCCCGGCGGGCCGAGGAGTGCGGGTTCGCGTTCGTGTCGGTGGGCGACAGCGTGCTGGCCAAGCCCCGCTGGTCGCCGATCGTGACCCTGGCCGCGGTGGCGGAGGCCACCGGCACCATCGGTCTGGCCACCGGCATCCTTCAGCCCCACCTGCGGCATCCGGTGACGGTGGCCCAGGAGTGGGCCACCCTCGATGCGCTCAGCGGCGGGCGCACCGCGCTGGGTGTGGGATTGGGCACCGGCCCGCCCGAGTTGGTGGACGCCGAGCTGGCCCTGGTCGGGCTGGACCGCCGGCGCCGGGCCCGGGCCTTCACCGAGGCCATCGAGGTAATCAAGGCGCTGTGGGCCGGCGACGGAGTCGACTACGAGGGCCGCGTCTACCGGCTACAGGACGCTTCGATCGGTTTGCGACCCGTCCAGCGGCCTGGTCCTCCGGTGCTGATCGCGGCCGGGGTGTTCGTGGCGTCGCAGCGGGGCTTCGGGCCCAACGACGTGTTCGACGAGTCGATGGCCTCCACGTTCGTCGGCCGGTGGGACCGGGTGGCCCGGCTGGGCGACGGCTGGATCACCGGCATGGCCACACCGGCTGAGCTTCAGGCGGGCCGGGATGCCATCTCGGCTGCCGCTCAGGCCGCCGGGAGGGCGCTGCCCGAGCCGTTCGACGTGAGGGTGAACCTGTTCCTGCTGGTGGGTGACGACGCGGGGGCGGCCCGGGCAGAGGGTTCCGCTTTCATGGAGGACTATCACCGCCGCCCCATGGACGATGCCAGCATCGACCGCTGGCTGGTATGCGGCCCGGCCGAGGCCTGCGCCGAGCGCTTGGACGCCTATATCGGGGCTGGTGCGACGTCGTTCCAATGCGTGCTGGCCACTGTCGACCAACGGGCCCAGATGGAGCGGGTTGCGGCCGAGTTGCTGCCCCTGCTGGAGCGTGGGAGGGAGCTGTGAACACTGTTCGAGCTGCGACGCTGCTGGGGCCGGAGCGCCTGGAGATCCGGGAGTACCCGGTGCCGGAAGTGGCCGACGACGGGGCGCTGCTGCGGATCGGCGTCGGCGGAATGTGTGGCACCGACGTCAAGTACTTCCGGGGCCGCATCGACATGCCCTACCCGGTGATCTTGGGCCACGAGATCTTCGGCCAGGTCGAACGCCTGGGCCGGCAAGCTGCCACGATCCACGGAGTGGCCGAGGGCGATCGGGTGATCCTCAAGGGCTCCAAAGGCTGCGGGCACTGCCGGGACTGCCGCGACGGCGCTCCCCGGTTCTGCCCTCAGCGCACGTCCTATGGCAGCAACACCAGCGCGGCCGACCCGCCCCACCTCTTCGGTGGCTTGGCCGAATACCTGTACGTGAACCCGGACGCCGAGCTGTTCAAGGTGGACGACGCCATGAGCGACGAGGCTGCCGTGCTGTGCGGGTCGGTGATGGCCAACGGCTACCAGTGGGCGATCCTGCACGGTGGTGTGACTTTCGGCGACACGGTTCTGATCCAGGGGCCGGGCCAGCAGGGCCTGGCCTGCACGTGGGCGGCCCGGGCCGCGGGTGCGGCTCGCATCATCGTGACCGGAACCGCTGCCGACGCCGACCGGCTGGGGTTGGCCCGCCGCTGGGGCGCCGACCGCATCGTCGAGGTCGACACCGACGACGTGGTGGAGGTCGTGGCCGACGAGACGGGCGGGGCCATGGCCGACGTGGTGGTGGACGTGAGCGGCAGCCCCGCCGCGCTGGCGTCCTCGGTGGCGGCAGTGCGCAAACGGGGCACGCTCGTCCTGGCCGGACTCAGCGGCGGCCGGCAGGTTCCGGTCAACATCGACGCCCTCGTATGGAACGAGATCAAAGTGCAGGGCGCGTTCACGGCGGGCAGCCCGGCACTGCGGGCGACGATGGACCTCATCGAGTCCACAGGCTTCAAGCCTGAGGAGATGATCAGCCACACGTTCGACCTGGATAACACCGAGGTGTGCATCCGTGCCATCGCCAACGAGATCGAAGGCATGTACCCCACCAAGGCGGTGATCCGGCCGTGACCCCGCTTTAGCTGGATCGGGTGAGGTCCAGAGTGGTTGGGCTTTCGGTGTGGCGGAGTTGGGGTTTGTTGACTTTGTGGGTCGCGGTCTTGGGGAGTTCTTCGAGGATCTCGAGGTAGCGGGGTTGGCAGAAGTCGGGGAGTGCGGCTTGGCAGTGGCGCTGCAGGGCGGCCGGGTCGATGACATGGCCGGGTTCGGGCACCACTACCAGCTTGACGTCCTCCTCGCCCAGTTCTGAGGGCACGCCCACCGCGGCGCACTCGGCTACCCCGTCGAAGGCGCAGACCGCCCGTTCCACCTCCGTGGACGAGATCATCTCGCCCCGGCGGCGGATGGCGTCGGCCATCCGGTCGACCCAGCGGATATAGCCGTCGGCCTCGATGGTGGCCAGATCGCCTGTGTGGAACCATCCGTTGCGGATTGCGGCCTGGGTGGCTTCCGGCTGGCGGTGGTACCCGGTCATCATCGCGCCCGGCACCCGAGGCCTCGCCACCAGTTCCCCCACCTCCCCGGGCGCCAGCTCGTTGTCGTCGGCGTCGACCACCGCCACCTCGTACTGGGGCACGGGCCGGCCCGATGCCCGGTAGCGCATGGGGTCGTCGGGGCTGGTGGTGGAGAAGTGCCCGGTCTCGGTCATGGCGAACCCGGTAACCAGGCGCAGGCCGAACCGCTTTTCGAAATCGGCCCGGCGGTCCATCGGTATTCCGGCTGCGCCGTGCATCATCCGCACGTTGTGGTCCCGGTCGGCCGGGCCGGGCTCCTGGCGCAGCAGGATCGACGACACCGCCCCCACTACGCCCACTTCGGTGGCGCCCGCGGCGCGCACCTGGTCCCAGAACGTGCCGGCCGAGAAGCGCGACACCAGCGCGGCCCGGCCGTCCACCACCAGGGCGGTGCCCAGCGTCGAGAACCGGGCGTTTACGTGGTACAGCGGCAGGGCCGAGAACAGTACGTCGTCGGCGGTGAGCGCCCACTGCTCGATCTTGATGCGGGCCTGATCTATGGGGAACGCCTGGGGAAGCACCGCGCCCTTGGCCGGTCCGGTGGTGCCCGACGTATAGATGATGTTCATCGGGTCGTCCGGCGCCGGAGGCGCGAACGACGGCGGCCTATCGGCCGATACCCGGAGTCCGGCGTAGTCGATGGCCTCCACACCAGCCGGTGTCGAACACTGGCCACGCTGCACGATCGCCTGCACTCCCGGCGCGGACGGCAACTGGTCGGAGACTCGCTCCATGAGGGACCCGTCCACGATGAGCACCCTCGCGCCGGAGTGGTCCAGCACATGAGCCAACTGCTGGCCCCGCAGACCCGCGTTGACCGGGCACTCCACCGCGCCCAGCCGCAGCAGGGCCAACATCGTGACCACCGCCTCGGGATGATTGGGCGACATGTGCCCGACCACCTCACCCGCTCCCACTCCGGCGGCGACCAGCCCACCGGCCAAGCCCTGAGCAGCCGCGATCAGCTCAGCCCAGGTCCAGAGCTTGCCGTCGAAGTCAAGCACTACCCGGTCCGGGTGCTCCCGGGCCCGGGCCTCGCACAACGACCACAGATCCTGGTATTCGACGCCGGTCACGACCTGCCGCCCACGGTCACACAAGTCACCGGCCTAGAACTGGCAGCAGAAACACCCGTATAGGGGGCAAAACGCTGCCAATTCGGCCGGCGGACATCTGGGCCGGGGAACTGGCAGCAGAAATGCCCGTATAGGGGGCAAGACGCTGCCAATTCGACGAGGCCGGGGCGGTCACTCGACAACTCGGAACACGGGCAGCGTCACCCCTTCGGGACGGTCCTCAAAGGTGACTTCGACCCGGTCGCCGATGGCCAAGCTGGCCATATCGGGCTCGACGATGCCAGCCAGCATCCGCGGGCCCTCGTCCAACTCGATGACCGCTACGACGTAGGGCACGTCATCGGCCCAGGTGTCGTCGTAGAAGGCCACATGGACCTCGGTGAACGTCCACACCGTGCCCCCACCGCTCATCGGCTGCCACGACAGATCATCGCTCCAGCAGCCGGGGCAGAACTCCCGGGGCGGGAAGAAGACCAGCCCGTTGCCGTCACATCGGGGCAGCATCAGCTCGTGACGGGCGGCCGCCTCCCAGTACGGGGCGGTGGCCGCGTCGTTCACGTCGGGGCGGGGCTTGCCGGTCACCGGCCTCCTCCCAGCACCATGGTCGAGAACGTCGAGAACACCCCGCCGTTGCCGTGGGCCACCACGACCTCTGCCCCCTCAACCTGGCGACGCCCGGCCGTGCCCTGCAGTTGGCGCACCGCGTCGAGCAGGTGGAACACCCCGCCGGCGTGGCCGTGCGACAGCATCCCGCCATGCAGGTTCACCGGGCACTTCGAGTCCAGCGCCAGCGCTCCCGACTCGGCGTACGGTCCGCCCTCGCCCTCGCCGCACAAGCCCAAGGCCTCCACGCCGGCCACCACGCTGAAGGTGCAGGCATCGTGGATGTACACCGCGTCGGCGTCGGCGACCGTCAGCCCGGACCGCTCGAAGGCCCGTCCCGCCGACACCGGCCCGCCCAGCTCGTGCAGGTCGGGAGCCTGCGACGGGGTGTGGTGGGTGGCGGCTGCGCCGTAGCCGAGCACCCGTGCGTAGGGCACGCCCAGGCTGCGGGCCCGCTCGATTGACGTCACCACGAAGGCCCCGCCCGCGTCGGAGATTAGCGAGCAGTCGAGCCGGCGCAGCGGCGAAGAGATCATGGGCGATGCCTGGTGGTCGTCCAGGGTGATGGGCTCGCGCTTGTGGGCGTTGTCGTTCAGCGAGGCGTGGTAACGGGAGGCGACCGCCACCGCGCCGAGTTGCTCGCTGGTGGTGCCGTACAGGTGCATGTGGCGCTGGGCGAACAGGGCGTAGCCGCTGATCATGGCGATCTGGCCGTAGGGCGCCTCGAAGTCCTCCCCGCCGGTGAGGGTGCCCGGCGCCCGGCCCCGGCCGGAGCGACGGATGGAGATGCCGTTCTCGCCGTAGGTGCACAGCGCGGCGGTGCACATGCCCGCGTCGATGGCCGCGGCCACGTTCATCAGGGCGGCATGGTGGGTGCCGGGACCGCCCACGTCGGTGACCACGGCCAACTCGGGTCGCAGGCCCAGATGCTCGGCCACCCGGGCCGCGTGCAGCATCATCGCCTGGGAGTAGCCCGAGAACGAGAACACCCCGTCGATGTCGTCCTTGGCCAGACCGGCTGCGGCTACCGCGGCCACGCCTGCCTCAGCCTGCAGGCTGATGGCGCTGCGGCCGGGCAGCTTCCCTATGGCCGTCTCGGCCACACCGACGATGGCGATGCCGTCGAGCACGCTCACCCCGACTGCTCCCAAAGGAGGCCGTCGACTCCGTCACGCCTCGCCGTCCAGCCGGAAGGCACAGCATGCACGGCTCCCGAGACGTTGACGAGCGCGGGACCGGCAACGACGCCGTCGGGCAGCGAACTGCCGGCGTCGTGCCATCGGCCCAGAGCGGACCCATCAGCTGCGGCCTCGGCTACACCCCGGGCGCTGAAGACACCGCCCGCGGCGAAGGACCGGACCCGGCTTATGCCCACCAAGTCCGCGACCGGGCCGGCGTGCAGCCCTCCGGCCCCGCCGAACGCGTAGAGAGTGGCGTCGGCGGGATCGACTCCCGAGCCGGACAGCAGGTCCTTGAGGGACGCGGCCGCCGTGCTGTGGGCGGCCTCATGCACGAGCTGGGCTGCGGCCGTGGCGTCGCCACCGGCCAGCGGGGCCAGCGCAGCCGAAGCCCGGTCAGCGTCGAGCACTATGTTTCCGGGCAGGACCAGCCCGTCGGCCAGCAGCCCCAACTCCATGTCGGCATCGGTGAGAGTCGGTTGGGTGCCGCCCCGGCCGAAGGCGGCCGGGCCTGGAACGGCACCGGCACTGGCCGGCCCCACCGTCACCGTCCCCGAACTGTCCGCTGAGGCGATCGACGAGCCTCCGAGGCCGACTGAGACGATCCCGGGCACGGGCAACGACACCGGAACACCCCGGATCTCAGGTTCCGGGTTCACATCGTGGGCTCCATCCCGCACTAGTCCAAGGTCGAGGGTGGTACCGCCCATGTCGAAGGCGATCACGGCCGAGTCGCCGTGCCGGCGGGCCAGGACGGCCGCCAGCCCCAGCCCGGCGGCCGGTCCTGAGCTGTATGTGCTGATGGCGGTGGTTCGGGGCATCCGGCTGAAGGTGCCGTCGGAGCGGGCCGCCATCAAGGGCACGGCCAGCCCGGCCTGCTGAAGGATCCCTTCGGTGCGGTACAGCAGCTTGGCCATGGGCCTGCTCAGGTAGGCATTGAGGACGGCCGTGTTGGTGCGCAGCCCGTCGTCGTTGACGTCGGCCGTCTCCCACCCCATGGTGAGGGGCATGGACCGCAGGTAGTGGACGGGGTACCGGTCGCGCACCAGTTCCCGCAGCCCGGTTTCTGCGTCCCGGTGCGGTCCTCGCAGGCTCACAACCGTCTGGCGAACTCCCTGTTGCACCAGGTCGCGGCACAGGGCCAGCACCTCTGCGGCGGCTGCATCCGGGTCGACGCCGACCACATGGTCGGGCCTCACGAAGACGCCCAGGGCGGGTGCGGGCTCGCTCGGTCCGTACAGCGATTTCTCGGCGCCGGCCTCGACCATCAGCCCGACCGGGTCGCCGGTGCCGGTGACCACTGCGTTGGTGCCGACGGTGGTGGCCAGCCGGAACAGGCCGATGTCGCCGAGGAACTGCTCCAGGGGAACATCGAAGGCTTCGGCGCCGCCGGCCAGGCAGGCCATCACCGAGCGGGTCAGGTCGAAGTGGGTGGTGGGAACCTTGGCGATCATGACCTGCTCGCCGTCGGAGAAGTACCCGTCGGTGAAGGTGCCCCCCATGTCGATGCCCACCGAGTAGCTCACGGCCGTGCGTCCTCCCCTGACAGGACACGGGCCGCGTGCCGCACGAGGTCGGGGGACACGGCGGCGTCGAGCGGCGCGGTGATGGCCTCGCTGGGATTGCCGGCGGCCCGGATCCGGTCCAGCCCGCGCTCCAGTGCTGCGGCCGAGTCGAAGGCGTCGGCCGGCAGGAAGCCCAGACCCGGTGAGCATCCCAGGCCGGACGCCGAGTCTTCGTAGCCGAGCGACGCCACGTCATCGAGGCTGCTTGCGACTAGCACCAAGTCGATGCGCAGGTGAGCAGCCGCGTTCAGGAGGGGGCGGTGGGCCTCCGCCGCGGCGTCTTCGTCGACCAGTGGCTCCATCGCGGGCTCCACCACGGCGGCTCGTCGCACCCCGCATGCGCCCAGCGACCGGAGCCTGTCCACCGCGGTGTCCGAGGCGTCGTCGAGGAGTTCTTGGACGTCCTGGATCGGCGAACTACCTGCATGTTCTCCACCTCTAGGGTGGATTCCTGACAGGAGTTCGCTGGACAGCGGGCCCGTCACCACACCCAACACCGGCAGCGCGCCCGGCGTCCGTACCAGGCCGGCGGCAACCGCGTCGGGATCCTGAGCCTCGTCGGACCGGGGCGGGCAGCAGTAGGCCAGCCGCAGCGACCTCGCCCCTTCGTCGATGCAGCGCACCTGGCTGTCGAGGTCGTGCGGCCACTCCCGGCCCAGAGCGGCGGCGCACACCGCGGCGGGCACCAGGGCGACCAACCGGGTCATCGGTGCCATGACCCTCGGTCGGAGTCGGGCTCCGTCGGGTACTCGCGGTCGTCGATCACCTGGACCGGTACGGGGAACTCGCCGTAATGGCGCAGGGCCTCGGGTGGGGGCTGTCGCTGCGACCAGTCGGCCACGAAGTCCTTGTATGGCCGGCCCAGGCGCTTGCGCTCGGCCCTGATCTCGGCCCGGCGGGCCGCGGTGGCCTCAGCGTCGACCCGGTCACGGCCCTGCGCCAGCACGACGCCGTAGAGCCGCGCCGCCAACTCCGGCGAGGTCACCCCGTCGGCGATGTCGCCCAGCACCGCGTCGGGATCGCGTTCCAGCAGGTCGCCGTAGCCACCTCCGCAGCCTCGGGCCAGCACCACGACGTCGCCGTCGCGAACCGTCTCGCCCTCGGAGTTGGTGTGCCCGAAGGTGTACTCGCCTGAGATGCGGCGCCGGTCGGCCAGCTCCCGCACGCTCATGGGCAGGTCCGCCGCACCGGCCGCCATGAGCTCCTTGGCGTCGGAGCCGCGGATCAGGATGCGGGGCTGGGCCGCGCCCGAGTAGCCGCCGAACAGCCCGTAGTTCTTGGTGAACCGGCTGCCGGTGCCCACCGAGTTGCTGCTCAGCTGCGGGGTCCCGTGGATCACGAAACAGTCGGTGAGGCCCACCCCGCCCCGGTACTGGCCCAGCCCGCACACGTCCTGGTCGAAACGGTTGCGGAACAGGTACACCCACGGGAACTTGCGCTCCTGCTCCTCGGGGCCGGGGCAGTCCACCACCATGGCCCAGAAGAACCCGGCGCTGTGCTCGCCGTCGAGGTCGAAGCGGGCGCCCTGGCCGGTGGCGTTGCCGTTGGCCGGCCCGCCGGCGATCGGGTTGCCGTACTGGCCGGTGCCCCCGAACTGGATCAGCAGCAGGTTCTCGGCGAAGGGGGCGGCCACCCCGGTGCGGTGGGGGCTGTCGTGCAGCATGCGCATGGCGGCCAGCAGCAGGCCCTGCACCACCACCCGGCCGGTGTGGCTGCCGGAGCCGGTGCCCGAGTCGCGGCCGGGGGCGTTGACGATGCTGGGCGGGGCGGTGAGCTTGATCGGGTCGAACAGGCCGATCGACCAGCGCAGCCCCCGGAACACGGTCGGGAACAGCGCGGCGGCCGAGGCGGCCCGGGCCAGGTGCCAGCGCAGGTGGAACGGCCCGATGCCGGGCTCAGGTGACGCTCCGGCCATGTCGACGACCAGCTCGTCGCCCCGCTTGTGCAGCTCTACGGGCAGGCGGATCAACCCGTCCTCGATGCCTATGGTGTCGAGAAACGCCACCGATCGGTAGACGCCGTCGTTGAAGCCGGCGATGCGGCGGCGGGCCAGTTCGGCCGAGGTCTTGATCGACTGGCGGAGCCCGGCCGCCACGAAGACGGCGCCCCTGCGCTCCACCTCCCGCAGGAGTTGCTGGCGCAGCCGCACGCACACCGCCAGGCGGGCCTTCATGTCGAGGGAGTTCTGCCGGGGTGTGCGCACCGAGTTCAGCAGGAACTCGAGGTGGTCGGTGTGGAACCGGAAGTCGGTGCCCACCCGCAGCGGGGTGATGTGCAGGCCCTCCTCGTAGCGGGTGCCGATCTCGGGCGACCATCCGCCGGGCGAACGCGACCCGGTCTCGCCCTGGTGCCCGCCGCAGGCCACCCAGGCCAGCAGCTCGCCGTCCGAGAACACCGGCATCATCAGGAAGTGGTCGTAGGTATGCACCCCGCCGGCGTCGGGGTCGTTGAAGAAGAAGATGTCGCCGTCGGCCAGCCCCACCGTGGGATCGTCCACATAATGCTTGAGCACGTACTTGACCGGGCCGTAGTGCAGCAGTGCGTGCAGGATCACCCCGGTGGACATGCCGGCCAGATCGCCCTTGGCGGTGAAGATGCCCACGCCGAGGTCGCCGGCCTGGAGCATCTCGGCCATGCTCAGGTACTTGCAGACGTCGCGGCCGTCGTCGATGATCGAGTCGAGCTTGTGAAGGAAGATCTCAAGGTCGACAGGGTCGAGGCGGCCCTCACCGGCCATTTCCAGCTCGGTGGGCGCCTCCAGCACCTCCCGGTGCAGAACCTCGGGGTCCAGGCCGGGGCCGGGCTTCATCAGGGGGCGCCCGAAACGAGCAATGCGCTCGTCGAGACCCATGGCGGCCACATCGAGCATCACCGGCCGCGAGGTAGGCGCCCCTATCACGACGATGCCTCCGGTGTGGTGAGCCAGCCGGTGCGCTGCTCGTCGAGGGCGTAGTTCCAGCCGGGAGGCACCGCCACCACCGTGTCGACGTCCTCCATCAGCGCGGGGCCCTGGGCGGCGAAGCCGTCGGGCAGGAGGGCCCGGTCGTGCACCGGTGTGATCAGCACGCCCGCGCCGGGCCAGCACACCTCCCGGGTCGTGTCGCTGGGTCGCGACCCGTTCGGCGCCACCGCGTTCACGGGCCGGGGTCGGGCCTCCAACCGCAGCCCCGACGCACCAGCCACCAGCCGGAACAGCTGCACCAGGATCCCTCCGTAGGGATGGATCGACCCCGCGCCGTAGGCCGCGGCGAACACCTCGTTGAAGGCGTCGCAGACCGCCACGGTGTCGTCGGGGGTCTCCAACAGCAGACGGGGCGACTCGAGGCGAACCGTGTGGTGCTGGCCCCCGTAGTTCATGTCCAGTTCCAGCCGCAGGGTCACCGAGTCGAGGCCGAAGCCCTCCTCGGCCATGTCCCGCTCGGCCAGGGACAGGAGTCCCCGCACCACCTCGTTGAAGGTGTCGGCCTCGTCGGTGTAGGAGTCCCCGTCGAACAGCTGGATCATGCGGGTGCGCTCGTAGGTCTGCATCACCGGCATGGTGGCCACCCCGTAGGCGTTGAACTCGCTGCCGTGGGGGAACGTGGCCACGGTGCGAACGTCGGCGTAGTCGGCCACCGCGGCGGCGTGCACCGGTCCGGCTCCGCCGAAAGCGAACATGGCGAAGTCGCGGGGATCGTGGCCCTCCAGCGCGGTCTGGCGGTAGATCTCCTGGCCCATCACGCCGTCGATCAGCCGCCGCACGCGCACCGCGGCTTCGGTCGTGTCGATTCCGAGCGGGTCCGCGATGCGGCGCTGTAGAGCCCGTTCGGCTCTGCGCCGGCTGAGCGGCATGGTCCCGCCCAGGAAGCGGTCGGGATCGATGAAGCCCAGAACCACGTCGGCGTCGGTCACCGTCGGTTCGGTCCCGCCCTGCGAGTAGCAGGCCGGACCGGGCATCGAACCGGCGCTGCGGGGCCCGACCCGCAGTTCGCCGGCGTCGGTGAGGTGTGCGATTGAGCCGCCTCCCGCGCCGATCGAGTAGTTGGCGATCACCGGCAGGTGCACCCGCCAGCGGTTGATGACCGGGTCGAACTCGTAGTTGCGGTCTTGTCCGTCGATCACGAGGCCGACGTCGAAGCTGGTGCCGCCCATATCGGCGGTCACGACCCGGTCGAGGCTGTAGTCGCGGGCCATGACGGCCGCGCCGGCCAGACCGGCCACAGGACCGCTGCCCAGCAGGTGCAAGGCGGTAGTGCGGCTGGGCGAAGCCACTCCGCCGATGTTGCGGGCCACCAGCAGCGGCTTGCGGCATCCCAGCGCCCGCAGCCGGTCGCCGAGGTCGATGACGTGCTCCTCGGTGTCGGGGGCCAGGAACGCGCTGAGGATGGTGGTGATGCTGCGCCGGTACTCGTCGAGCCGGGGGGCCACCTCCGACGACAGCAGCACCGGGCAGCGGCCCAGCACCGAGTCGGGGTACTCGCGCCGCACGATCTCGGCCACCTGCTGTTCGTGGGCCGGGTTCATGAACGACCACGCCAGGCACACCGCGATGGCCCGCACACCCTGGCGGACCAGGTGGTCGACCGCCCCCAGCACGTCGTCGGTGCTCAGCGGCATGAGTACCTGGCCGAAGCAGTCGATGCGCTCACGCACGCCTACCCGCAGCGACCGGGGCACCAGGTCGTCGGGACGCTGGGCCCGGGTGCGGTCTATCTGCACCTCCAGGGGCATCCCGTCGGCCCAGGAGCGGGAGCGGGCCACGTGGACGGTGTCCTCCTGGCCGGCGGTGGTGATGAGCCCGACCTTGGGGCCGGTGCGCTCGATCAAGGCGTTTGTGCCCACGGTGGTGGAGTACTTGACCGCGTCGGCCGCCGCGAAGGCGTCGCCGGGGTCGCAGCCGAGCCGCCGGGCTGCTTGGCCGATGGCTTCGATCATGCCGTCGGACAGGTCGGCGTGCGTGGTCAGCGACTTGCCGGTGGCCTGGCGCCCGCCCAGCACCACGAAGGCGTCGGTGAACGTCCCCCCGATGTCCACGTCGAGCAGACTCGGTCCGGCGGCGTCAGCCGATGGCATCGAGGTCGAGCTCTATGTCGTGGGTGATGGGATGGCCCGGCGGCAGGTACTCCACGTCGAACATGACCGCGCAGGCGGGGCAGTAGAACTCCACGATCCGGCACCAGTCCGGATGGGGGTTGAACCCGAACTCGGTGGGGGGATCGAACGGCACGTGGATCTCACGCGGGTCCCGGTCGTAGACGAGGCAGCCCTCCTTGTAGTTGCGCTCGGCCGGGCCGAGGTCGTGCCCGCACCGGTTGCACACCCATCGCCGGGAGGCTGTGTCGAGGTCAAGCGCCTCGGTGATGCGCCGCCGGCCGGTGCCGGAGTCCGTGGCCACGCAGCGATCCTCCCCCGCCGCCTCTAGTGGCCGGATTGTATACCGTCGTTTAGCGGGTCTTCCGGTCGGCAGCCGCGACGCAGCCTGCCGGTGTCGGGCCACACTGGAGGGGTGAGCACCGACGCCGCACCCGCAGCTGCTGATGTCCGCCGCGAAGCGGCGCGGCGGCGCACGTTCGCGATCATCTCCCATCCCGACGCAGGCAAGACGACACTCACCGAGAAGTTCCTGCTCTACGGCGGGGCGCTGACGGCCGGGGCGGGCTCGGTGAGAGGCAAGGGCGAGCGCCGGGCGACCGCCTCGGACTGGATGGAGATGGAACGCCGCCGGGGCATCTCCGTCACGTCGGCCGTGGTGCAGTTCAGCTACCGGGACCGGGTTCTGAACCTGCTCGACACGCCGGGCCACGGCGACTTCTCCGAGGACACCTACCGGGTGCTGTCGGCGGTGGACGCCGCTGTGATGGTCTTGGACGGGGCCAAGGGCATCGAGTCGCAGACCCGCAAACTGTTCGAGGTGTGCCGCAACCGGGAGATCCCCATCGTCACGTTCATCAACAAGTGGGACCGCCCGGCCCGCGACCCGCTCGAGCTGCTCGACGAGATCGAGGACCAGCTCGTGCTCGATCCGGTGCCGGTCACCTGGCCGGTGGGTGAGGGCGAGCGGTTCAGCGGCCTTGTCGACCGGCGCGACGGAGACTTCGTGCGCTTCGCCCGCACCGCAGGAGGGGCGACCATTGCCGGCGAGGAGATCGTTGAGGCAGCCCGGGCCGAAGCCGAGGAGGGCGCCGCCTGGCACGAGGCACGCGAGGCGCTGGAGCTGATAGACGCGGCCTCCGCCGAACTCGACATCAAGCGGTTCGAGGCGGGCGAGCTGTCGCCGGTCTTCTTCGGCTCGGCTCTGACCAACTTCGGGGTGCGGTTGCTGCTCGACGCCATCGTCGACATGGCCCCTGCGCCCGGTGCTCGCCTCGATGCCGGCGGTGACCCGCGGGCCGTGGACTCGCCGTTCAGCGCGGTGGTGTTCAAGGTGCAGTCCAACATGGATCCCGCCCATCGCGACCGGATCGCCTTCCTGCGGGTGTGCTCGGGCCGCTTCGAGCGGGGCATGACGGTGGCCTGCGGGGATACCGGCAAGGCCGTGGCCACCAAGTACGCCCACACGGTGGTGGGCCGGGACCGCAGCACCGCCGAAGAGGCGTGGCCCGGTGACGTGATCGGCTTGGTCAACGCGGCCGATCTGCGGGTCGGCGACTCGGTGCACGCTGCGGGCGAGCCGGTTCGATGGACGCCGGTGCCCTCGTTCGCGCCGAGCAGCTTCCGGTTGGCTCGCTGCACCGACACCTCCAAGGCGAAGCAGTTCCGCTCCGGCGTGCGCCAACTCGACTCCGAAGGCGTTGTGCAGGTGCTGCGTCGCCCCGAGGGCGGGGAGAGCGCCCCGATCCTGGCCGCGGTCGGGCCTCTGCAGTTCGATGTGGCCGAGCACAGGCTCCGCCACGAGTTCGGCGCCCCGGTCGAGCTGGCGCCGGCACCGTGGACCACGGCCAGGCGTACCGACAAGGCCTCGGCCGCGGTGCTGGGCACCATGTCGGGGGTCGCCGTCGCCGAGCGGGCCGAGGGCGGCGAACTGCTGGCCCTCTTCGAGAGCCCCTACTGGCTGGCCCGCCTACAAGCCGACCATCCGGAGCTGACCCTGGAGCGCCTGGTCGGCGAGGGCTGACGGCAGCGAGCAGAGCGCCGGTAGCGTCCGGTTGTGGCTGATCGGCCCAACATCCTGCTGATCGTCTCGGACGAGGAGCGCCGTAACGACTGGCTCGACGGGATGGCGAACTTGCCCGCCCACGAGCGGCTGCGGGCCGACGGGCTCAGCTTCGACCGCTACTTCACCCACGCCTCGCCGTGCTCGCCCTCGAGAGCCAGCCTCTACACCGGTCGCTACCTGGCTGAGCACGGGGTGGTCGACAATGTCGCCTTCCCCACCCACGTTGCGCTCGACCCGGCCATCCCGACCATCGGCAGCCTGCTGGCGGAGCGGGGCTACCGGTCGAGCTATCTGGGCAAGTGGCATCTCGGCCACGACGCCACCCCCGACATGGCCGCCCACGGCTACCTCGACTGGGAAGGCAACGACGTCCACTTCATGGGCAGCGCCTATACGGGCCGCTACTTCGACCCGATCATCGTCGACCAGGCCATCGACTGGCTGAACCATCGGGCCGGCGAGAACGGCAGCGGTGGGCCGTGGTTCCTGACCGTGGCGCTGGTCAACCCCCACGACATCATGTGGTTCCCGGCCGACCACCTCAGCTACCAGGCCGACCATCCCAAGTTCGCCGAGTTCTTCAACACGGTGCTGAACATGCGTCTCGGCGACCTGCCGGTGACCCCGCCGCCCGAGGACTACCCGAGGCTGTTCGACCGGCTGCCGGAGAATTTCGCCGACGACCTGCACACCAAGCCCGAGGTGCAGCGGGCCTGGCGCCATGTGCGCAACCGGGAGCACGTCGTGGGCCGCATCGACGCAGACGACCACGACACCTGGCTGCGGGGCCTCGACTACTACGCCTGGCTTCACATCGAACTCGACGCCAGCCTGGCCCGCCTGCTGGACGCCCTCGACGCCCACGGCCTGTACGACGACACCGTGATCGCCTACACCTCCGACCACGGCGACGCCTGCGGGTCCCACGGGCTGCGGGCCAAGCTCCCGTGCGTGTACGACGAGGTGATGGGGGTGCCGCTGATCGTCAAGGCCCCCGGCGCGCCCGCGGGAGCCCGCACCCAAGCCCTGGCTACCCATGTCGACTTGGCGGCCACCATCGCCGCGCTCGGAGGCATCGACGTCGGCGACACGCCCACCCTGTCGGGCCGGGACCTGGCGCCGGTGCTGGCCGACCCGGAGGCCTCGGTGCGCGACTTCGTGCTGTTCTCCCAGGACTCGGCCCAGTCCGACCTGATCCGCAACACCCGCTACGCGGTGCGGGGCTTCTACGACGGCGACACCAAGTACGCCCGCTACTACGGGATCGGCGGGGGCATCCGGCGCGACGGAACGGCCGACGAGCAGGGCAAGATCTTCGATGTGGATGCCGACTTCGACAACCATGACCACGAGTGGTACGAGACCGGCGAGGATCCCCACGAGCTGGTGAACCTGGCCAACGACCGGGGCCGGCGCAATGAGTTGCGCGCGCTGTTCCGCCGTCTGCTGGACTATGAGGCCGAGGAGTTGACCCTGACGCCATGACCTACACGATCCCCTCGACCGATCCCTCGACCGACCGGAGTGCCGACAGCGGCGACGCTCACGACGGCCCCAAGCCCCGGGCACCGGTGGCCGACTGGGCCACCGACTTCGACCACGTCGACCCCGGCTATGCAGCCCGCGCCCCGGAGATATGGGACGAGTTGCGCCAGGAGTGCCCGGTGGCCCACAGCGAGCGCTACGGAGGGACTTGGCTGCCGGTACGCCACACCGATGTCTGCGCCATCGCCAAGGACACCGAAACGTTCAGCTCCAACGGCGTGGTGGTGCACGACGGCCGTCCCGATATCCCTCCCCCGGTGGGGTTCGCCCCTCCGATCACCAGCGACCCGCCGTTCCATCGCATCGCCCGCGAGTTCCTGCTGCCGGCCTTCGCTCCCAAGCCCATCGAGGCCAAGAGAGAGTCCACGCGAGAGACCTGCCGCGAGCTGCTCGACGACCTTCTGGCCGACGTGGAAGCGGGCCGCACCGACATCGTTGACGCCGCCCTCGGCTACACCCAGCACATCCCGGTGCGGGTGATCGCCGACATGCTGGGCGTGCCCCGCTCCGACGGCGACCAGTTCCGGGTGTTCATCCACCGGATCATGGAGCAGCCCGGCACCGAGCTGCACGTCGAGTACGAGGACTCGATCGACTTCTATCTGGACAAGCTCATCGCGCAGCGGGCCGAGGAGCCCCAGGACGACCTGATCAGCCACATGACCCACGCCAAGATCGCGGGCCAGCCCCTGGAGCACGAGCACGTGCGGGGCACCTGCGCCCTGCTGATAGTCGCCGGGGTGGACACCACCTGGTCGTCCATCGGCGCCTCGCTTTGGCATATGGCCCAACACCCCACCGACCGCAGGCGCTGGGTGGAGGACCCCGCGGTGCGGCCGTTCGCGGTGGAGGAGTTCCTGCGCTTCTACGCGCCGGTGACCATGGCCAGGCTGGTGGCCGAGGACGCCGAGTTCGCGGGCCAATCGATGCAGGCCAACGACTGGGTGCTGCTGCCGTTCCCGGCCGCCAACCGCGACCCCGAGGCCTTCGAGGATGCCGGCGAGTTCGTGATCGACCGCCAGCGCAACCGCCATGTCGCCTTCGGACTCGGCATCCACCGCTGCCTGGGATCGAACCTGGCCCGCATGGAGCTGACCGTGGCCCTGGAGGAGTGGATGGCACGGGTGCCGGACTTCGAGTTGGCCGACCCTGAGGGTGTGACCTGGTCGACCGGACAGATCCGCGGGCCTCGCAAGCTGCCGGTGCGGATCCTCAACGGCACCAGCTGAGGAGCGCGCGTGCGGCTTCACAAGTTCAGTGATGTTGACGCGTTCGTGGCGCTTGACCTCGACGGCGCCGAGGCTGCGTCGGGGCCGGTGCGCTGGGCCCGCAAGATCCTCCAGGGCGGGGCCAAGGATCTGGCCCGCTCCCAGACCTACACCTACGCGGCACTGCAGATGCGGCGCAGCGGCGCCTCCGCCGGCATCAACGCCGAGGCGCCGGCGCGGGCTGAGGCTGTCGCCGCGTTCGTGGCCGAGTCTGCAGCCCTCGTGGCGGCGGGCACCTACTTGCCCGACGCGGCCAAGGGCGTGAGCGACCAGGACTTGGCGCCGTTGCGCGACGGTGACCCCCGCAACGCCGAGCGCTTGGACGCCTTCGGGGCGCAGTGCGATGGCCTCTCGGCGGTCGTAGCGGCCGACGCCGCCGTGGGGCTCGACGGACGCACTGCGGTGGTCGAGGGGTTCTCGGCGAGCGGGCCTGCGCTGGCCGAGGCCGTAGCGCAGCGGGGCGGGCGCATCGTCGGTGTGGCCACCGCCGAGGGGTCGTTGGCTGCCGACGGCGGTATCGATCCGGCGGCTCTGGCCGAAGCCTCGGCCGAGCACGGCGACAAGGCACTGAGCGCCCTGGCCGGCAGCGGCGACGGGTTGGCCGAGCCGGGCGCCCTGTGGGGCCTCGACGCCGACGTGGTGTTCGCCGGATCAAAGATGGGCGCGGTGCACCACGGGGTCGCCGAGGGTCTCCAGTGCCGCGCCCTGGTACCGAGCGGGCGGCTTGCGTACACGTCCAAGGCGCTGGCCGTGTGCCGACGTGAAGGCATCGCCGCCGTGCCCGACTTCGTCGCCCTGGCCGGGTCCACAGTCGCGGCCTGGAGCAGTCCTGACGCCAACGACGACGAGGTCCGCGCCGAGATCGCCAGCACGGTCGCCGCGCTGATGGAGCAGGCTCTCACCTCCGGCGACGGCCCGTTCCTGGGTGCCTGCTACGCCGCGGAGGCGTTCCTGTCGACCTGGCAGGACGAGTTGCCCTTCGGCCGTCCGCTGGCCTCCTGACGGCTGGTGTCCCCGCTACGCTCACCCGTCACGGGGCTGTAGCTCAGGCTGGTTAGAGCACCTGCTTTGCAAGCAGGGGGTCGTCGGTTCGAATCCGATCAGCTCCACCCTCGACGGGCGTTCGGAGCGCCCGGTCACGACCATGGGGCTGAACTCGAATGACCCGCATCGGACTGGCACAGCTGCTCAGCCGCCCTGAAGCGGCTGAGGCCAACCGGAAGGCCAGCGTCGAGGCGGTCGCCTGGCTGTTCGAGCAGGGCGCCGACATCGTGGTCGTGCCGGAGATGGCGGTGCCTTGGTACACCACCAACCGCGAGGCGCTCGAGCCGCTGGCCGAGGCTCTGGACGGCCCGACGGTCAGCGACTGGCAGGCCGAGGCGGCCCGTCACGGCGGACTCGTGGTCGGCGGACTGTGCGAGCGCTCGGGCGACGACATCTACAACACCGCCGTCGCGGTGGATGCGAGTGGCGTGGTCGCCCACTACCGCAAGCTGCACCTGTTCGACGTCGAGAAGCACTGCTTCACTCCCGGCGACACCGGCCTGAGCGTGGTCGAGACCGACTACGGGACCATCGGACTGTGCATCTGCTACGACCTGCGCTTCGTGGAGGTGGTGCGGGTGCTGGCCCTCCGGGGCGCGGACCTGATCTGCGTGCCCACCGCCTGGGTCCGCGGCTTCGACCGGCGCCAGTACCGCGAGGGCGAGCTGATCGCCCACGCCGAGGGGGCGCTGGTGCAGGCCAACCTCAGCCAGGTGTTCATCGCCTGCACGTCGCAGGTCGGCACCGGTGACGGTGTCGAGCTCCTCGGGTCGTCCGTGGTGGCCGACCCGTACGGCCGCATTGCCGGCGGGCCTCTGTCAACGGTGCGCGAGCAGCTCGAAATCGTCGACGTCGACCTGACCGAGGCCCGTAGAGCTCAGGCCCGAAGCGAGCTCATCCAGCCCCGAGCCGACCGCCGCACCGATGTGTACGGCGTCCTTCACGAAGGCGAGCCGCTCTGAGAGCTCCCGCTATGGCCCGTCAACCGATGCTCATACCCGACAGCATCCGGTTGAGTTCCGGCACCAGCAGGTTCCTCATCGAGTACGACCCGATCACCGTGTAGAGGCAGAACGCCCGCGACCCCATGTGGAAGAACTGCTGGAGGCCGGCTTGACCCGGCAGTGACAGGTGCAGTTGGTCGGGGGCGAAATCGGCCGGTTCGAGGCGGGTCGGGAAGCCCTCGTGAGCGAACAGTTTCGACTTGGCCGAGGCGCCGTCGAACTCGATCAGGGCGGCGAAGATGCCGCCGCGGTCCATGATCTCAACCGCGCCCGACCCGTAGTCGCCCCGCTCGGCCGGCAGCGAGAAGTTGGCCGCGTGCACCACCACCAGCGAAGCATCCGAGGACTCCAGGCTGGAGTCGAGCATGGCCGGGTCCGGCTGGGTCGACAGCTCGGCTTCCCAGCCCGCAGGCACATCCACGCTCACCCCATGAGCTGCCAGCCTGCTCACGTCATCCGGCCCTGCTCGCAGCTAGAGCGCCAGCAGGCTGGCGGCGGCCGCTCCAGCGAGGGCCACGGCCACGCCCGCGCCCATGCGCCGGACCCGGTCGGCGTGCCGGTCGAGACGGCGGTGCAGGTGCCGCAGATCGTCGGGAGTCCGAACCCGGCGGCCCAGCACCAGGCTCGCGCCCCGGACTGCGCCGAAGGCCGTGCCCATCAGCAGTCCCGCGGTCATCTCGCCGGCCAGCAAGGCAGCCAGCATGAACAATGGCACCAGCGCGGTGTTGACCACCGTCGCCACCGCCGCGCCGAGTTGAACGCCGAAGCCTGCTCCATAGACCCACGACCGGTACGCGACCAGCCAGTCCTCGTTCACTTGGCGACGACCCGGGAGCCGTCGACCCGACAAGTCCCAGGCCGCGGCGCCGGCGCAAGCAACGGCCAGCAACACGAGCCGGACACTGCTGTCCACACCGGCGACCGAAATCCGGCCCAGCGCGCCTAGGGCCGCCCCGACGGCGGTTCCCCCAACGACCGCGCCCAGGCCCAGCCACAGGACTGTCACCGACCATCGATTTCCCCGGGCCCGCTCGCCGAGCGGGCTGATGCTGGTGAGCATCGATACGCCTCAAGGCGACCAGGCCGACCGGACTCCAGCGGCTAGAGCCGCCGCCATCCCGATGGCCAGCACCGCGATCATCGTTCGGCGCGGGAGTCGGCGCCGTTGCTGCCGTTCGAGTCCGACTGCCCGCCGTAGAGACTCGGATGACCGGGACCGATGCCCGCGGACCGCAGCGCCTCATCGGCCCGCTGCGCCCGGCTGCGGCCCGAGCGTCCAGCCGAGGCGCCCGGCGGTTGCGGCCCGGTGGAGTCGGCCAGGCCGGCGTCGTCCAGGGCCTGCTGGAGCAGGTTCTGCAACTGCTCCCAGCGCAGCGCGCTGCCAGCACCCACTATCCGGCCCTCGGAGCCGTCCACCAGCACGAAGTACGGCGAGCCCGGCACGTCGTAGTCCTCCCATGCCGCCGACGACAGCACGGCCTTGACCCCCGGCGGGACCAGTTCCGCCATGGCCGACTCCGAGTCGTGGGCCGGATCCTGGCCCACTACCACGAGGCGGGTGTCGCCGCCGGGCAACTCGAGATCCGGGTCCGAGAAAGCCTCCCAGAACTGCTTGCAGGTGCGGCATCCGGGTGACAGGAAGGCGAGCAGGGTGAGGTGGGCCACGCCGGTGACGGCGACCTTGGTCGGGCCTCCGGCCGGAACCGTCCCAACGAGGTCTCGGGCACCGGCTGGATCATCGGAGGCAACGGCGTCCGACCGCTCCGCCACGACTTCAGCCGAGGAGCTCGCGGTCGCTTCGTCGTCGAGGCTGATGCCGGCCCGGTCGAGGGCCCGCAGGATCTCGGCGTGGGTTCGGAGCAGCCCGAACACGAGCAGAGCGAGCACGCCCACCGCGATGGCCAGCAGCACGACGACGACCGTCACGGCGCCACCGCACTCGGGCTGGTGGATGGGCGGAGGTCGTAACCGTGCAGTAGGGCGGCGATCTCGGCCCGGCTGGCAGGCTTCTCCGCGTCGAGGGTCGAATGCTCCGCCCACCAATCGATGTTGTGTTCGAGGACCCATGCCAGCGCATCCCGGTACCAGGCGTCGGGGCCCACATCGGAGAATTCGATCCTTGCGCTGCCCTGCGGCTCTCCCGCCAGACGGTGCAGGAAGACGATGGACTCCGCCCGGGACACATTGCTGTTCGGATCGAAGCGATTCAGGGTCCGACCCGTGGTGATCCGCTGCTCAACCATCCACGCCACCGCCCGCGCGTAGAAGGCGCTCGTCTCCACGTCGTTGAACTTGTTGCTGGGTTCGACCTGGGGTTGGCCCTCGTAACGCCACAGGAAGGTGGCGAACTGGGCCCGGTTAACCAGCTCGTCGGGGCCGAACAGGTCGCTCTTCATGCCGGTGGTGATGCCCTCATCGGCCATCCACTTGACCGCTTCGGCGTAGTAGGCCCTGGGCGGCACGTCGTTGAACCCTTCGTGCAGGCAGGGCCGGTCGTGCCAGCGGGTCCCCGGGTCGTACAGAACCGGGGACGTTGCGCAGGCCGGGTCCCACGTCCACGGCGGCACGCAGGTGACGAT
The DNA here is from genome assembly GCA_009835735.1 of Acidimicrobiaceae bacterium. Taxonomy (GTDB): domain Bacteria; phylum Actinomycetota; class Acidimicrobiia; order Acidimicrobiales; family Aldehydirespiratoraceae; genus Aldehydirespirator. Next base: position 2,654 of record VXWX01000007.1, on the reverse strand, counting down.
CCGGCACATGAGTTGGCCCACGCACACGTCCTGGTTGCACTGCCCGTATCGGAAGCGAGTGCACTCGGACTTGCGAGTGTCGCATCCACCGCTGCATTGGCACCTGGCCGGCGTGCAACCCCTGTCGCAGAACCCGTTGGAGCGGCAGTGGCAGCCCGTGCGAGTGTCGCAGGTGAAGTTGCAGTCGAGGTAGTAGCGCGGGCTCGGGCCGTTCAGATCGCAGAATCCCGAGCCGTCCACCTTCCACCAGCCGGCGACGATCGTCCGGGGTGGGCACAGGTTCTCGCCGGTGAGCTTGCAGCAGAACTCGCTGTAGGGGTCACAGCACAGGGCGCTGGGGCGGCACTCCCAGCCCTTGCACAGAATGATGGCCGCCTCCGCGGTGGTCGGGCGGATGGCGTAGGCGACGGGAGCAACTGCGACGGCCGTGGCCGCCATGGCCGACTTGCGCAGAAAGCCCCGGCGCCCGGCGCGGCGGTCCACCACCCGGGAGACCCGTTCGACCAGTTTGCGGCTCACCGGCGCCTTCCCTCGACGGGCACCGGTTCGCCAGGTTCGGCGGCGAGCGGTGGCACGGACCGGAACAGGGTGCCGGCGTCGTGCCGGGCGGCTCGGGCGGTTCGTGCACCGAGGGCCTCGGGCAGCGCGGTGAAGGCCACCAGGCCCAGTCCGGCTATCAGGACGATCTCCGCTACCAGCGCCGCGCCGACCGCGGGACTGTCGCTGATCGACTGCGCGATGGCCTGCACCGGAGCGATGTCCGCTCCGGCTGCAAGGAACGACACCCCGGCCAGTACCAGGTTGCCACCGACGTGGACCCGCGACGGTGGGGCATCGAGCGGCCCGAAACACCCGCACGACTCGGCGCCGATCAGCAACGCCCGCAAGACGGCCAGGGCGAACGCGGCGTACAGCAGCCCCACCGCCGACGCGGCAACAGGGCCGCCCAACCAGAGCGCGCCGGCACCGGCCACAACCTCCCCGCCTCCGAGGGTCCTGACAAGGAAGGGGCGCGCCCGAAAGCCGACCAAGCCGGCGAACCCGTCAGCAGGCCGGGCCAGCTTGGCCACCCCCGCCACCACCAGCAGAATCGCAGCCGAGGCGTGTATCGCCGACAAAACCGACACGGGCGGCGATGCTAACGGCCTGGATGAGGCTCAGGCCAGCCTGGTCCCCAACGCCGGCTGGATGACTAGATGCCGGGGGTCCGGTAGCCGTCGGATTGCCACAGGATCGGGAAGTGGTTCTCGTCCATCTCGTCGTCGGTGAGCCGCGCGTAGCGGGAATAGATGGGCCCGTTGCCCTCGCCGAAGCCGGCCCGGTCGAAACGGGCCTCGCTGCTGGCGCAGTGCAGCACCAGGGACCGGCGATGGCGGCCGGAGCGGTTGGGGCCGGAGCCGTGCCAGGCCCAGCCGTGGTGGAATGACCCGCCGCCGGCGGCGACCTCCACCGCGGCCAAGTCGAGTTCGACACCCGCAGCTGCGGCCGCGGCCCTGACGGGGGCCCGGTAGTCCTCGGGGTCGTGGAACTCGCCCATCACGTCGGAGCCGGTGGGCCAGCGGTGCGATCCCCGGGCCAGTTCCATGGTGCCGCCGCTGGCGGTGGTGTCGTCGAGGGCGATCCAGCAGGAGAACATCTCCGTCGGCTTGTACCAGGACAGGTAGGCGTTGTCGCGGTGGAAGCCGAAGGAGCGCGCCGCCGGCGGCTTCCAGATCACGTTGTCCTGGACGATCCGGGCGCCGGGCCAGCCGGCGAGGCCGGCCACCGCCTCGCCGAAGCGGGCGTCGAGCACGACCGACGCGATCAGCCGGTCGGCCTTCCAGCCGTTGCAGATCTGCCGGGCCAGGGCCGGATCGCTGCGACCTTCCTGCCAGTTGACCTCGTCGGGAGCGGTGCCGGTCTCGAAGTCGCCGCGGAACAGCCGCTCGAAGCGCTCCTTCAGCGGGTCGATCAGGCTGGCGTCGATCAAGGAGTCGACCGTCACGAACCCGTCGGCACGGAACGCGGCCGTCTCGGCGGCCGACAGGAGCCCGACCACGCTGAGGCGATCGGCCACCGTCATGACCGCTCCCGGGCCCGCCTCATCAGGCCCTTGGCGATGATGGTGCGCTGGATCTCGTTGGTGCCCTCGCCGATGGCCATCAGGGGCGCATCGCGATAGAGGCGCTCGATCTCCATCTCGGTGGAGTATCCGTAGCTGCCGTGGATGCGCATCGACTCGAGCGACGCCTTGATGGCGGCTTCAGAGCCGAAGAGCTTGGCCATGCCGGCCTCCACATCGGCCCTCAGGCCCTGGTCGATGCGGTTGGCGGCCCAGCGGGTCAGGAGCCTGGCCGCCTCGATCTCGGTGGCCATGTCGGCCAGCTTCAGCTGGATGGCCTGGAACTCCCCGATGGGCTGGCCGAAGGCCTCCCTCTGCTGGGAATAGTCGAGCGCGGCATCGAAGGCGGCCTGGGCCACGCCCACGCCGCGTGCCGCGATGTTGATCCGGCCGACCTCCAAGCCTGACATCACCTGCTTGAACCCCGAGCCCTCCTGCCCGCCCAGCAGGTTGCCGGCCGGCACTCGCACATCGTCGAGGACCACCTCGCACGACTCGGGGCCCTTGTAGCCGAGCTTGCCCAGATCCCTGAGCACTTCGAGACCGGGCGTGC